>CAZRJU010000001.1:0-38459 GCA_964600455.1 uncultured Alistipes sp.
ATAGCGTGCCAAGTCGTAAATTTCGGTTTTGTAGAGATCGCCCGTGGGGCTGAAAGCACCGGCCGTATCGCCATAGAGGGTACACCAGCCGAGGGCGTTTTCGCTCTTGTTCGAGGAGTTGAGCAAGACGTAGTCGGTCTTATTCTGCACGGCCATCAGCAGGATGGTGCGGATACGGGTCTGGATGTTCTCCTCGGTGAAGTCGAACTCTGTACCGCCGATAGCGGGCTTCAGCGTATCGATCACGCTCGTATAGATCTCGTTGATGGGGATTACGTTATACTCAATCCCGAGGCGTTCGGCCAACTGCTTGGCATCCTCCACCGAGTGGTCGGAGCTGAAGTGCGAAGGCATCAACAGAGCACGCACATTTTCGCGGCCCAACGCATCGGCTGCCAGACAAGCCACCACAGCGGAGTCAATACCGCCCGAAAGGCCGATCGAGGCCTTGTAGTAGCCGTTCTTGTGGAAGAAGTCCCTCAGGCCAAGGCGGGCTGCCTTGTAGATCATGCGCGTACGGTCGTTGTAGGTGGTATAGGGGAGCTCCGTGGGGCCGTTTTCGGCCTCGGTATCGTAGATCATGAAGTCCTCCTCGAAGCTCTTGAGCATCATCACCAACTCGCCACGGTGGTTCAACACGCCCGAAGTACCGTCGTAGACCAGATCGGTGGAGCCTCCCACCTGGTTGACAATTACAAGCTCCTTGCCCTCCATAAAAGCGAGGTTGTGCATCATCTGGTAGCGATAACTCATCAAACCCTTGCCGTATTTGCGGGCATTGATCGAGATGATGGTCTCTACCGATTTATCCAGGTCGTGCATATAGCGCAGGTCATCACCCACGACAATTGCACACTTACGGCCCTTGATGGTGGCATATTCATACCCTTTTCCGCCCACCAGGAAACCCATCTCACGGCGAGCCGAGATACGGCGCTTGGTGACATAGCGAAGCACCTTACGATCCTGCACGAGAGCTGCGGCCGACACGGTTCCCTCGTTGGTGAGCAGCGGCATACCGATCAGCGCGGCAATTCCGTCGCAGCACGAGGCAATCTCGACAAGGGCATCCTCGCAGAGCTCTAAGAAGGTGGTTTTTCGCAGCAGGTCGAAGCAGGGGGTACCGCTGATGGCGTGCTCGGCGAAGAGCACCAGATCGGCACCGTGGGTCTTGGCTTTTTGGATAGCGTCGATGATCTTTGCGGAGTTACCCTCCACATCACCGACCGTATAGTTTAATTGGGCAAGAGCTATTTTCATATCACGCGCTACTTATCGCGCAAAGATACGTTTTTTTTATCGAACAACGAAGGATTTTCCCAACATTTATCATTTTCCGTCCCGACAAGGAGAGTTATGGCCGATTCTACGCACGAGATTTTTTTATACCTTTGCCCACGAAAAACGGAACAAGTCATGAAAAAATACCTCTCCCTGGTGCTTTTTGCCCACACGATTTTCGCCATGCCCTTTGCGTTGATCGCCTTTGTTTTTGCCCTGAAGAGCCCCTATTTTGAGGGCGGCGAATCCATCTGGTTGCTGCTTGTAAAGGTGGTCTGCTGCATGGTTACGGCCCGCAATGTGGCCATGGCCTTCAACCGCTGGGTCGATTGGAAGATCGACAAGGAGAACCCCCGCACAGCCCAACGAGACATTCCCTCCGGGCGTATCTCGCCACGCGAGGCGCTTCTGTTTACGGCTGTCAACGCCCTGCTTTTTGTGGCGATTGCCGCGACGATTAACCCCCTCACGGCCCTGCTCTCGCCCGTAGCCCTGGCAGTGGTGATGGGCTACAGCTACTGCAAACGCTTCACCTCGCTGGCCCATCTGGTGCTGGGGCTCTCGCTCGGCATCGCCCCGGCCGGAGCCTATATTGCCGTTACGGGGCGGCTCGATCTGCCGGCCATGATACTTTCGCTCCTGGTGATGAGTTGGTGTGGCGGGTTCGACATCATCTACGCCCTGCAGGATGCCCGCTTCGATCGGGAGCATGGGCTGCACTCGATTCCGGCCCGCTTTTCCGCCCGCACGGCACTCCTGATCTCGGCCCTCTTGCACGTCGTAAGCCTCGGGGCTCTTGTGTGGTTTGCCTCCTACTGCGAGCAGGGATGGTGGCTTTGGATCGGCTGCTCGATTTTCACGCTGCTGCTCCTGTTGCAACACCTGTTGGTCACCCCCACCCGACAACGCAACATCGGCATCGCCTTCGGCACCCTTAACGGATTGGCCTCTACCCTATTGGCCATCTTTGTCATCCTTCAACTTTTGACCGCTTAGACCGCCCTATGTGGCTCCTCTTAGCCTTCCTGTCGGCCGCCTTTCTGGGCCTCTACGACGCCTCCAAAAAACAGGCGCTTAAGGAGAATGCCGTGCTGCCCGTTTTGTGGCTCAACACCGCCTTTTCAACCCTCTTTTTTCTGCCCGTGCTGCTCTCCGAGGCGGGGATGGGCGGATTGGAGGCGCACCTGCTGGTTGCGGCCAAGGCCGTGATCGTGCTCTCGTCGTGGATATTCGGCTATTACGGCCTCAAACACCTTCCCCTGACCATCGTGGGGCCGATCAATGCCACCCGCCCCGTCATGGTGCTTATCGGAGCCATGCTCCTCTTTGGCGAACGTCTCAACGGCTGGCAGTGGGCCGGCGTGCTGCTCTCACTCTTTTCGCTCTTTTTATTGAGTCGTTCGAGCCGCAAGGAGGGGGTCAGCTTTGGGCACAACCGCTGGATTCTGCTGATCGCCCTCTCGGCCATTACCGGAGCGATGAGTGGCCTCTACGACCGCTTTATCATGACCCGTCTGGAGCCCCTCTTTGTGCAGGGATGGTATAACCTCTATCAGCTGATCCTGATGAGTTTGATCGTGGCGCTACTGTGGTGGCCCGCCCGCCACCACACCACCCCCTTC
The DNA here is from genome assembly GCA_964600455.1 of uncultured Alistipes sp. GTDB lineage: Bacteria > Bacteroidota > Bacteroidia > Bacteroidales > Rikenellaceae > Alistipes. Next base: position 2,904 of record CAZRJU010000001.1, read on the forward strand.
CGTTGGCGCTGGGCCATTCCGCTCATCTCAATCACCCTCACGATCGCCGATCTGGCCTACCTGAAAGCCCTGCAGGAGAGCGAGGCAATGATCTCGATCGTTTCGATGATCCGCCGCTCGTCGGTGCTGATCTCGTTTGGTTGCGGCGCCCTGCTCTTTCACGAACGCAACCTGCGCTCGAAGGCGATCGATCTTCTCTTTATTCTGATCGGCATGGTGCTACTCTACATCGGCTCGCGTTAGGGGCCCGTGGCAAATGTGGTAAGGTTCTTGCGGAGAGGATGGCAAACCTTAATTCTTGTTTGCCGTGAAAACATCTACAACAATCTTTTTCATGGTGCTTGTGGCCGGGAGCCTTATCCAATACCCCGCCCATGCACAAGAGACGCCATCGCACTCCACCCTTCAGGCGGATACGGTGCTCGTCTCGGAGTATCGTGAGGCCGACAGCCTGGTGCGCCGCTATCGGGTCCAGACCACGGGCGAGGGGGAGATTACGCTCCACTACCGCATCAACCTCGCCAAGATGGATCGCAACTATATGGCCAATAGCGAGGAGTTGACCCGATTGAGCGACTTTATGCAACAACTGTCAAGCGACTCACTCTACCGGTTGAAACGGGTGGTGGTCAAGGGTGTTGCCTCGCCCGACGGCCCGCAGGCACTCAACGAGCGCTTGGCCAAGAGGCGCATGCAGGATGCCGCGACCTACCTCAACAACCACTACGCCGCACTCCTCAAAGTCCCGATCGAGGAGTCGTGGCAGATCGCCCCCTGGCAGGAGGTCGTGCCCTGGTTGGAGAAGAGTTCGCTCAGCAACCGCGAGGAGGCGATCAGCATCATCACCGGCACTCGCTCCGCCGGCGAAAAGGAGCAGCACCTCAAGCGTCTGCCCGAGGTCTGGAACTACCTGCGCCACCAAGTGCTTCCCTCGCTGCGTTATGCCGACGTGATGTTGAGTTGTGAACGAATCCGGCTCTTCGAGGTACGCAGCTATGTGGCCCCGCCGAAGCCCGCTCCGGACCCCACCCCCAAACCTACGGCCCAACGCCCGCCCTGCAACGATCCTTGCGGAGAGTGTGCCGTGGTGGATGAGGGGATTACGGGTTTGATTATCGAAACAGGATATTAGAATTAACAGCCCCGCTGCAAAAGAGCAGCGGGGCTGTTAATTCTAATATCTTTTGGATTTCACTCCTACTTTTGTCGGAAGTATATTTGCACCGGAACCCCCGAAAAATCCCACTCGGCACGGAGTTTATTCTCCAAGAAGCGACGATAGGGCTCACGAATATATTGCGGCAGGTTGACAAAGAAGGCAAACTGCGGCGTGGGGGTCGGGAGCTGTGTTACATACTTGATCTTGATATACTTACCCTTTGTTGCAGGGGGCGGGTAGTTCTCAATCAGCGGTAGGAAGAAGTCGTTGAGTTCGGAGGTCGAGATACGGCGTTTGCGCGACTGGTGCACGCGAATTGCCGTCTGCAACACGTCCAAAATACGCTGCTTATTCAGCACCGAGGTAAAGATGATGGGAATATCGCTGAAGGGGGCCAGTTTCTTCTCCAAAAACTCCTTCCACTCCTTCATCGTGTTGCTCTCCTTCTCGATCAGGTCCCACTTGTTGACCACGATCACACACCCCTTACGGTTGCGGACAATCAGGTTGTGGATATTCAAATCCTGCGACTCGAGGCCCTGCTGTGCATCGAGCATCAAAATACAGACATCCGACTCCTCGATGGCACGAATCGAGCGCATCACGGAGTAGAACTCCAGATCCTCCATCTCCTTGCCCTTCTTGCGCATACCGGCTGTATCGACCAAGTAGAAATCCATGCCGAACTTGTTGTAACGCGTATGGATCGAGTCGCGTGTCGTACCGGCAATATCGGTTACGATGTTGCGCTCCTGCCCCAACAGGGCGTTGGTCATCGAGGACTTACCCACATTGGGGCGACCTGCGATGGTGATGCGCGGCAGATCCTCATCCTCCTCGGAGCGCACATCGGCCGGCAGTTTTGCCAGAATCTCGTCCATCAAGTCGCCCGTACCGCTACCCGACATCGAAGAGATGCAGAAGGGCGAACCCAGGCCCAACGAGTAGAACTCGTGCGAGGAGTAGATCAAATCGTAGTTATCCACCTTGTTGCAGACTAAGATCACGGGCTTGTTGGTGCGACGCAACACCGAGGCCATCATCTCGTCCAGGTCGGTGATTCCCGTTGCCACCTCCACCAGGAAGAGAATCACATCGGCCTCCTCGATGGCCAACATCACCTGACGGCGAATCTCGTCCTCGAAAATATCATCGGTGTTGACGGCATATCCGCCCGTGTCGATGATCGAGAACTCGCGCCCGTTCCAGTCGGTTTTTCCATAATGACGGTCGCGCGTTGTGCCGGCCGTTGCATCCACAATGGCCTTGCGCTGCCCAACCAAACGGTTAAAAAGGGTACTCTTGCCCACATTGGGGCGACCTACGATTGCTACTAATGCCATATCTCTGTCGTTCGATTCTTAACTTTAAGTCGTTTTGCGCGGCAAAGATACGAAAATTTTGCCAATCAACAATTGGGGGTAAAGAAACAGAACTGAGATTGTGCCGCTGGGTACGATGAACCGAGAGTTCCGGGAGAACCGGGAAGATCGGGACACACGGAGCGTTGTGGGGAGTCTCCGGATTCTCAGCATTCTCAGTATTCCCAGTATTCTCAGTTTTCTCAGTATTCCCAGATTTGTTTGGCGCTGCCCAAAGTGGCCTTAAGTTGTGGAGAATCTCCGGATTCCCAGTATTCCCAGAATTCTCAGTTTTCCCAGTTTTCCCGGTCTTCCCGGTCTTCCCAGAATTCTCAGCCCCCCGGTCAATCGCACCCCACAATACAACCCAAGCCCCCCAGGTATTAAAAAAGATACCCGGAGGGAATCATGGGAATCATGGGGATCATAAGAATGATGGGATACCCGGAACGACCCGCAAAAGTTCTCTCCCATTGCTCCCCAAACTCACATTATTCCCATCTCTCCCATTACTCCCAACAACAAAAAAGTCGCCTCCCGCGGGAAGCGACTTAATAATTGGGTCTCGCAATTACTCGACCAAGTTAGTAATAGGCGTTTTATAGGGTGATGTTCCTAACCAAAAGCCATTAGAAGAATCGTCGTCATACCAATACCCCACATAAATATCATGGGTAATAGCCTTATTCAGCAACTTAATATCAGCCGATTGACTCTTAACGCTCTTGTTAACATTATAGTTAGCCAAGAAATTAAAGCCCGAAGAATAACGCGAAGAAGGTATTACACAATAGTAGTAGTGTCTCCAATTATTTCCATTCGCAGGGACATAATAGCAGTTATCCGTGAGAGCCTTTCCCGGCCAATCATAAGTCCAAGCAAACGCACCTCCGTCATCCCAAATATGAAGACTGGGAGCCTTGTTTTTAGACGCCTGGTCGAAAACATAAATCGTATAACCAAACGTGCTCTCGTCATTGGGATCAATCTCCACCGCACCACGAACGGTAAGACGGAAATACTTATCCTCCGTGAAAGTCAGGTTTTTGAGGTTATCGACTTCTATTTTCCAGTTTACATTACCACTTCCGCTGTTAGCCGTAGCTCCGGTAGTCGGGATGAAATTATATTTCTCATCGGCAGCACCATCCATCGGGATGTTGTAGTAATAGTACGTGTAGTTGCCAATCTTCTCGGTGTTGTTCATCAAACTTTCTCCGGGCCAAGTAGTGGCCAAATCCCCGGTTGAATTCCAAACATGAGCATAGGTTTGGCTCCAATCAAGATCCTTGTTCAGGAAATAGATACGATACTGATAAGGAAGCACCTTGAGGTTGGTGATCTTGCTACGGTTAATCGTAATCGAGGTGTCGAGTTTCTTAACCTCACGATTATCCACCAAGGCCTTAATACCCGTTGCAAAGGTATTGGGTACCGAAACAAAGAAGTAGTTCGTTTCGGGCTGGAAGCCACCCTCGCAAGTCAGGGCGATGGAGGTAGCGGCAGCGGTAGCCGTGGCGGTGGGGATATTCTCGCCATCGAGGGTTACGCCAACCGTACCGGCAACGGCCTCGGTGCCGTTGGAGGCAAAAGTTACGCTCTCGCAAGCGGTGCTTACCTGGAACTTGATGATCGAGCACACATTCTTAAATGCGAGCGAGTAGTTCTCGTCGGCTACGGCAACCGTGATATTGCTCTCCTCGGGGAAGCTGCCGGCCGTGCAGGTCTGGGCAGCGGGGATCTCAACGCCCGAGATGGTGGTGCCATCCCAGCTATAGGCAGCGTTGTAGGGATAAACGGCTACGAACTTCGTGGCGCCCTCGTTGACCTTACCGGTGAAGATAGCGCTTACGCCGTCGTGCTCCTTGATGGTGAACTCGTTGTTACCACCCTGGTCATCGAGGATCGAGATGGTGTCGCCATCGGTCCACAAGGTCTGACGGTTGTCATAATCAAGCAGCGTACGGGTCTCGTCATTCGAGGCCGAGAAGGTCATCTCTACGGTACCGGTCTGTACGGGCTCGGCGGGGGTTACCTCTTCGGTAGCATCGGTCGAGCAAGATACGGCAGTCAAAGCAAATGCCGCAACCAAATATGCATAAAATCTTTTCATTCTTTTCTACGTTTTTAGTTGTTTGACATTTGATTACCAGTCGACCTCCTCGTCTTCGTCACCCCAGCCCTCGTTCGAGCCTCCCTCGGTGCTGAGTGCAAAGCCACGTTCGGTGGCAATTTCAAGCAGAACAAGGTTCGGTGCCTCGTAGCCCCCCCCCTCTACGTTAAACACTGTTTTTTTCATCGTGTAAGATTGGTTTTATTAGTTTGTTTTTTGGTATTTTGTCGTTTGCTCGTTTAATTCTCTTTAGAGAATCTCGGCAAAGGTAGGAATATTTTTTTTATTTACACACAGTTAATTGAGAAAATTTGCCGTTTTATGGAGAAACCTGCTTTCTTCGCCGGGGTGAAGGGGAAATATTCAGGGGCTTGGGGGCCTCCCATTATTCCCATTATTCCCATCTTTCCCATTATTCCCATCTTTCCCATTATTCCCACCCCTAAGAAAAGCAAAAAGCGCTGATTTACAGCGCTTTTTCTCTAATTATTCTGTCGATGCAGGCTCGGATTTTGGGGGCGGGATCTTCCCAACCCTCGGGCTTGATCACCTTGCCGTCTTTGGGGTTATAGTGGGGCTTGCCGTCGGGCCAGAGTTTGGCCATGTTGGCCCGCTGTACGATCTCAAAGAGCTCGTCGGCCTCGAGGCCCATCTCGACCATCGTACCCAAGGCAAAATACATGAGGTCGATCATGGCATCGGCCTGCTCGTAAATATCCTCGGCCACCAAAAATTCGGCCACCTCCTCGTTCATCCACTTGGCGCGGCTCAGGGCTCGTTTCTTATCAATCATGCGGGGTTGCTCGGCCACGGGATGTCCGAAGCGTTCGTGAAATTCGCGCACGTCGTTCCACTCTTTTTTCATCTCTTTTTCGGTTTTTTGATCGTTTTAATTCGCTTTTGAGAGCAAAGGTAGGGAAAATTTTGCGGAATCGGGCAATTTTTCTTACCTTTGTACGATTATATGGCAATGAAAAAGTTTCGATATACCCTTTGGGCGCTTCTGGTGGCTCTCGCAGCGGTCTCCTGCTCCGACGAGGAGGACACCGTGTTGCCCAACCAGCAGAAGCAGTTGCTCTCCTTCATGACCTCGACCCTGAAGCTCGTCTCCTACGAGGAGGCGATCGACCCCTCGGCCTCGGAGGAGAATCCCGCCTTCTACACCGAGGCGGGCAACACGGTCTATCGCTGGATCACCAACTACTACGATGCCGACCGCGAGTTGCGCCCTCTGGTGGAGAAGGGGAGCCGCGTGAACCTCACGATCACGGTATATCCCTTTGAGTTTCGCCGCATTTCGGCCTCGACCGTACCCCTCTACACCAACGACCGATCGCTCAAAGATCAGCTCGAAAAAGAGGGGCTCAACACCCAATATTGGGACTTTGCCCCCTATCTGCTCACGGTGGGCAAGAGCAGCACAATAAAGGGGTTGGCCCTCTCGTTGGAGGGGTGTCGTGAGGGCGATATTGTGGAGCTCTACATGACCTACAACATGGCCTACGGCGGCGACTGGCTCTATGCCCTCAAGCCCGAAAGCCCCTTAGCCATTCACTTTACGATTGATTTGGTGGAATAATGAAACAACCTATGATAAAACGCATTTGTTCGATCGGCTTTGTGGCCGCGCTCGCTTTGATGATGGTGGCGTGCGCCGACCCCGAGGAGCGTCTCTATACGGGACTTGAATCGCAATCCCTGAAGCTCTGGATGGAGAAGTATCACCCCGACCTGGTACAGAACCACCAGGCCGATGGCGACTATTATGTGGATGTGATCACCCCGGGCGAGGGGGCGGCCGCACAGGATACGGTCTACTGGGTACGCATGGAGTTTACGGGACGCGATTTGGGCGGTAATGTCTGCCTCACGCGCGACGAGTTGACGGCCCGACAAATCGGCACCTTCACCAAGTATACCCACTACGTTCCCTTCTACCGCTACTGCGGCGACGAGAATACGAGCATGCTCGACGGCATGCACCTGGCCCTGCGCAACACGCTCACCTTAGGCGAGGAGTATGCCCGGGATCGCGGCTTTGAGCAGGAGATTCAGTTGCGCCTCGGAGCCGAGGTGGTGCTCTACATGCCCTCCTCGATCGTGGGCAGCCTGAGCGGCAGCGGCGGCTATGAGGGACAGGAGATTGGCGGTGTAACCTACACGCTCAGTTCGTCGCGCCCCCTGATCGTACGCATGAAGGTAGTCGACCTTGTAAAGAACCCGCTTGAGAAGGAGGGTGAGGAGGTGGATGCCTTTGCCGAGCAGAATGGCGGTCTGAAACCGATTGAGAAGAGCGACGAGGAGACCTCGAGTGCCGTACGGGGTGCCGAGGAGCCGCAGTACAACGACGGCTACGCCTGGCATGCCGCCTACGACACGATGCCCCACCTCTACATCCACCACACCTTCCGCCCCGAGGTGGATCGTGCAAAACTCTACACCTACCGCGAAGCCTACCGCTCGGGAGTAGCCCCCTACAACAACCTCGAGCAACTCGATCTGGATATCAACCGGGCGCTGCTCGACCGATTTGGCGAGGGTACGCTCGAGGGCGACTCGGTGAAACTCACCGGCACGGCCAAGATCTGGTACATCGGTCGCTTCCTTGATGGCTTTATCTTCGACACCAACATCGACGAGGTGAAGCAACTCCTCTATGGCGAGATAAGCAGCGAGGGTGAGGCAATTACCTACACCCCCGAGGACGACCAGAACAACTATGTCAGCATGTGGTACTATGCCCTGCCGCAGTTACGCTTCGGGCAGTGGGCAACCGTCATGGGCACCTCCATATATAATTATGGTGCGACGGGCATGGAGGGATCAACCACCACCTCCTCCTCGTCGAGCTATGACCAGAGCTACTACGATATGCTCAACTACTACAACTACATGAACTCCTACTACGGCAATAACTACTATGGCGGCTACTACGGTGGTTACTATGGCGGCTACTACGGTGGTTATTACGACGACTATTACTACAACAACTATTACGACAGCAGCTCCTCCGAGACGACCACCACAACCACCGTCTCTACGGAGATTCAATCCTACACGCCGCTGATCTTCCAACTCTACATCGAGCCCGAGGATGAAGAGTAGCCCGAGGGGAGGGTAAAATAGAAGAGGAGCAAGCCGAACGTGGTTTGCTCCTCTTTTTTACTCTGCGAATCAACTAAAAACCGCCCTTGTTGCGATGATGCTTACGACCATGATAAACACGATCGTGCATCGGATCGGTGTAGTCCCGCTTGCGCTTCTGGCGGCGACGATGCACCTCTAAAGCCAAGAGCAGCAAAAACACACCGGCACCCAGCATGATTCCCAAAAACTTCAATATATCAAGTCCGATATTTGTCTCCATCTTCTCTTCTTTGGTCTAAAGCGAACGGCCGTTCAGTGCGCAAAAGTAGGAAAAATCTTTTATCCTGCCTACTCTTTTTCAAAAATAAGTAGCAATAAGGGATAATATTGCCCTTTTAGGATAAATTTACCCGCGGCAACTCCCCTGCTACAAGCGTTTCAGGGCCGATCGAATAGCCTCCTCGGCCGAAGCCGAAGGGCTCTCCTTGAAGATCGCCTTGAGTACCTTCTCAGCAGCCGACTTTTGGAAACCGAGCATCACCAAAGCGGCCAACGACTCATCGTACTCCTCGTTGCCGGCAGCCGGTGCCATCTTGGGCAGCTCCTCCCCCTCGAAACCGAGCGAGATCAACTTGCCGCTCAGCTCCACAATGATCTTCTGGGCCGTCTTCAGGCCAAGCCCCTTCACATTCTTCAGTAGCACGGCATTCTCGCTGGTGATGATGCTGCGCAACTCGCGTGGCGAGTAGGTCGAGAGGATCATGCGGGCCGTGTTGCCTCCCACCCCCGAGACACTGATCAAGAGGCGGAAGAGCTCCCGCTCGGCCTTCGTATAGAAACCATAGAGCAGTTGCGCATCCTCGCGCACGATGTAATGAGTGTAGAGACGGGCCTCCGTAAGTTCCTCAATGGCCGAATAGGTCTCCAACGAGATGTGCAACAGATAGCCCACACCCCCGGCATCAATGACGGCATAGGTGGGTGTAGCCTCCGAAATGGTACCTTGTATATATTCGTACATGGGCGAAAAAACTTTTTTTGTTCAAGTCGTTTGACAAAAGTATAAATATTTTTCTTACCTTTGTATCTTGTTGTGCGAAATTCGTGAATAATTAACTAAAAACAGATACAATGAAAAAGACTCTCTTTACCATTATGGTAGCCGTAGCAGCCTTCGTGGCTTGCGCCCCCAAAGCCGGAACCGCCCAGGGCGATGCCTCGGCACAGGACTCCACCGCCGTAGCCCCCTGCGACCTGGCCTATGTACAGGTGGAAATGGTTCTCGCTCAGAGCAACCTCTTCCAGACCGAGGGTAAAGCCCTTGAGGAGCGTACGCGTACCGCACAGGAGCGTTGGGCACGCAGCCAGCAGCGCATCCAGTCCGGTCTGAACGAGTTGCAGGACAAGTATAACCGCGGTTTGATCACCTCGCTCAACGCCCAGAAGCGTCAGGAGGAGTTGCAGGCCGAGGCTACCCGTCTGGAGAACACGATGCAGAGCGAGGGCCGCACCTTGGAGGAGGAGAATATCGTCTTCACGAACCGCGCCCAGGATCTGCTGCGTCGCGCCGTGGAGGAGGTAAATGCCGACGGTAAGTACCGCATGATCGTCAACGCCTCGGCCCTGATCGACGCCGACACCACGCTCGACATTTCAGCCCATGTTTTGGAGGTTGTTAACCGCCTCTACGCTGCCGAGAAGGAGTAATTTGATTCTCGGTCGCTAACCTCGCTCCAACCTGCCGGCTATGGGATTCGTACCATTCACCTTCATCGACCTGATCGACATCTTCCTGGTGGCGACGGTCATGTATTGGATCTACCGCACGACCAAGGGTACCAATGCCCCCTATATCCTGACGGGCATCGTTATCATCTACTTCGTGTGGGTGGTGGTACGCACCCTGAACATGGAGCTTCTCTCCTCGATTCTCGGTCAGATTATCAGCGTGGGAGTGATCGCCTTAGTGATCATCTTCCAGCCCGAGATTCGTCGATTCCTCCAGATGATCGGCATGCGCCAGAAGTCGCTCAACTTCATCACCCGCATTATCTCAATGGGCGATGATCGGGCCCTTACGCATACGGCGCCGATCGTTACGGCTTGCCGTGAGATGGCCGAAACCAAGACCGGCGCCCTGATCGTTATCGGCCAGCAGAGCGACCTGAAACTCATCACCGAGGGCGGCATTTCGCTCGATGCCCGTGTCTCGACCTCGCTCCTGAAAAACATCTTCTTTAAGAATGCTCCGCTTCACGATGGGGCTGTTGTGATCGAGGGCGACCGTGTCGTAGCTGCCAAGTGTATCCTGCCCGTCACCCAATCCAACGTTCCAAAGGACTATGGCACGCGCCATCGCGCTGCCATCGGCCTGAGCGAGATCTCCGATGCCATCGTGGTTGTGGTGAGCGAAGAGACAGGCGGCATCTCCATCGCCCAAGGTGGTAATCTGCGCCGCAACATCGAACCCCGCATGTTGCAACAGGTACTCCAACGCTACCTCAACGTGAGCCGCCGCAGGCGCGACGACAACGAAATTGCCGAGTAGTTTTCTGCTCCCGTATTACACTCCCCGAAGGGCCTCATTCCTAAAAAGAGCCTCTTCGGGGAGCTTTTTTTAGGGCAAGATCTCATTCCATATCTCCTCGTAACTCCCCTTTTTGTCGTTTCTGTGAAGAAAATGAAAACTTTTTTTGTTTTTTGAGTTTTCTGTATTACATTTGTAGGCGAAAAAATGGGATTGACCTATCCGCTGGAGGGCTAAAGCCCGCAAAAGTAAGACGATGGCAGAGATCAAAAATCAGAGAGAGTGGATCGTAGCTCGCTCGGCCGAGATGTTCCTTCGGTTAGGGGTGAAGGCCGTGCGCATGGACGATATTGCCCACGAGTTGGGCATATCGAAACGCACCATCTACGAACTTTTCAGCGACAAGGAGGAGTTGATTCTCCAGGCCATGAAGCACCTCTACGCAGAACGCATGATGGAGCATCGGGCCATCTGCGCCAAGGCTGAGAATGAGTTGGCCGGCATGTTTTTCGTAATGGACGAAATTTTCAACCACGCCGAACGCCACCACCGCCTATCGACCAACCTCAAGCGTTTCTACCCCAAGATCTATGAGCAGCTCCTGCAAGAGGGGCGTGAGGCCAATATGTTGGGGCTGCGCACCATGATTGAGCGCGGCATTGAGAAGGGATATTTCCTGCGTGAGATGAATATCGAGATCACGATTCGCATCTTTAGCACACTCTCCCAGAGTCTACAAAACAATAGCGAGCAGTTCCTGACCAAGGAGATCTCCCCACGCGCGGCCTTTATCCAGGTGGTCAACACCCTCTTTAGAGGGATCTCCACCCCCGAAGGCATTGCCATCATCGATAAATATGTCCAAGGAGGCTATGCACGCAAATACGAATAATCAAGAAAACAACAAATAACCGAATTATGAAGAAGTGGATTTTATCCTTATGTGCCCTTGTGGCGGTCGTAGGTACCACCCGGGCACAATCCATGCAACTGACGCTCGATCAGGCTATCGAGATTGCCCTGAGCGACAACCCCACGGTACAGATCGCCGAACAGGAGATCATGCGCTACGACCATGTCAAGCAGCAGGCTTGGGGTAATTTGCTGCCCCAGATCTCGGCCTCGGGCCAATATACCCGCTCGGTAGTGAAATCCGAGATGCGAGGCGGTATCTCGTTTGGTGCCGACAACACCTTTGCCTTCACGGGCGATGTAACGCTGCCCCTCTTCGCGCCGCAGATCTACCGCACGCTCAAACTCAACAAGGCTCAACTGGCCTCGGCCGTGGAGCAGGCACGCGCTACGCGCATCGACCTGGTAGCTGCCGTCAAGGTGGCCTTCTACAACATTCTGCTGGCCGAGCAGTCGCTCGAGGTACTCCGCGAGTCGGAGGCTACCGTACAGCAGACCGTCAACGAGACGCAGCTCAAGTATGACAACGGTCTGGCCTCGGAGTACGACCTCCTGACCGCTCAGGTGCAACTCTCGAATCTCCAACCCACCATCCTCCAGACCGAGCAAGCGATCGACGTGGCCAAGCTCTCGCTGAAGATGTACCTCTCGTTGCCCGAGCAGGTTGAAATCGAGGTGGTGGGCGAGTTGAACCAGATGCGCGATATGGTCTTTGCCGGCAGCGATCTCACGACCGACATCTCGGAGAACTCCACCCTGCGCCAACTCGACCTGCAGGCCGAGCAGCTGCAACGTTCGCTGCGTCTGGCCAACGCCTCACGTCTGCCGACCTTGGCCGCCTTCGGACAGGTATCCTTCACGGGTAACGATATGGATGCCCTCTCCTTCTTCGGTAATGCGGCACCCCCGAAATACAAGTTCTTCTGGACCCACCCCATATCGGTCGGTGTAGCCCTCTCGGTACCCATCTTCTCGGGTCTCACCAAGTCGGCACAGGCTAAGTCGATCAAGAACCAGATCGGTCAGTTGGAGCTGCAGCGCAGCTATGCCCGCCAGCAGATCGACGTACAGGTACGCAACGCCATCAGCTCCGTGATGACGGCCCGCGAAAAGATGTTTGCCCAGGAGAATACCATGCAACAGGCAGAAAAGGCCTACAACATCTCCGAGACGCGCTACAACGCCGGTGCCGGTACGATGCTTGAGCTGAACATGGCTCGTTTGAACCTCACCCAGTCGCGTCTGAACTTCTCGCAGGCGATCTTCGACTACCTCTCGGCCAAGGCGGAGTACGACAAGATCGTAGGCCGCGAAATGTAATCCCTAACCCAAGCAACAAAAAAATAAACAACCATACAATGAAAAGAGTATTTATCTGGATGGCCGCAGCCCTGATGCTGACTGCCTGCAACTCGAAACAGAGCGCTACAACCCAAACCGAGGAGGTGGTAGCGGTAAAGACCAAGACGGCTGTGGCCGAGAAACGCGACATTCTGCTCACCGAGGAGTATACCTCGGAGGTCAACGCCTACAAGGAGAACGACATCACCCCCGCCGCCTCGGGGGTACACATCGACCGTATTCTGGTGGATGTGGGCGACAAAGTGCGTGAGGGACAACTGCTCATCACGCTCAACCCCACCCAGTACAACCAGGCCCGCGTACAGCTCAAGCTCCTGGAGGACAACGTAAATCGTCTGCGCCCCGTCTATGAGGCCGGCGGCATCTCGGCCCAGGAGTTTGACCAGGTGAAGGCCCAGTATGACGTGCAGCTCGAGGTGGTGGAGAACCTCAAGCGCAATATCGAAGTGCTCTCGCCCATTTCGGGTGTGGTTACAGCCCGCAACAACGAGGCCGGCGATCTCTTCATGAATCAGCCCGTGCTCCACATCATGCAGATCAACCCGCTGAAGGTCGTAGCACACATTCAGGAGCAGTTCTTCAGCAACGTAAAGCGCGGCATGACGGTTCGTCTCAAGCTGGATGCCTACCCCGAGGAGGAGTTCAAGGGGCAGGTGGAGCTGATTCACCCCGCCATCAACACCACGACCCGCACCTTTGCCGTGGAGGTACGTGTTCCCAACCCCTCAGAGCGTCTGCGCCCGGGTATGTTTGCCCGCACCTATTTTGATATGGGCAAGCGCGAGGCCGTTTTGATCCCCGATGTGGCCGTACTCAAGCAGGTGGGCTCCTCGGAGCGCTACGTCTATGTGATCAAGGAGGGCGTAGCCGAGCGTCGCCGTGTGACGGTAGGTCGTCAGGAGGGACAACTCGTGGAGATTCTCACCGGTGTTGAGGCCGGCGAAGAGGTGGCCGTTACCGCCCTCTCGCGCATCGAAAATGGTGTAAAGGTGGAGATTGTCGCCGAGTAGAAGTTACCAATTTCCAAGCTGATTTGCTATGAATATTTACGAAAGTGCGGTTCGAAAACCGATATCAACCTGCCTGATCTTTATCGGCGTGATCGTCTTCGGTCTCTTCTCGCTGAAGAATCTGGCTATTGACCAATACCCCGATATCGAGATCCCGATGATCTCGGTAATCACCACCTATCCGGGAGCCAATGCTGCCGATATCGAGACCAACATCACCCGTATATTGGAGGACAACCTCAACACGGTGGAGGGCTTGAAGGATATGACCTCCAAATCCTCGGACAACTTCTCGATGGTAACCCTCGAATTTGAGTATGGATACGACCTCACGGAGGCAGCCAACGATATTCGTGATGCCGTGAGCCGTACGCAGTCGATGCTGCCCGACGATGTGGACTACCCCACCATCTTCAAGTTCTCGACCTCAATGATGCCCGTAATGATGCTTGCCGTTACGGCCGATGAGAGTTACCCGGCCCTGAACAAGATTCTCGACGACAAGATGGTCAATGTCCTGAACCGTATCGACGGTGTGGGTGCCGTCTCGGTGATGGGTGCCCCCGAACGAGAGGTGCAGGTCAATGTCGACCCCCGCAAGTTGGAGGCCTATGGACTGACCATCGAGCAACTCGGGCAGATCATCGCAGCCGAGAATGTCAACATCCCGGCCGGAACGATCGACATCGGTAACAACACCTTCAATCTAAAGGCCGATGGTGAGTTTACCGACTCGGAGTACGACCTGCGCAAGGTGGTGATCTCGAACCGTGGCGGTAGAACCGTCATGTTGAGCGATGTGGCCGAGATCCGCGACACGCTCGAGAAGTCGACCATGGACGAGCGCGTGAACGGAGAGCGCGGTGTGCGTGTAATGATCCAGAAGCAGTCGGGTGCCAACACGGTAAACATCGTACACGAGATCCAGGAGTTGCTACCCAAGATTCAGGCTTCGCTCCCCTCGGATGTGGAGATGCAGCTCATCTTCGAGGGTTCGCAGGAGATCACCGACGCCATCAACTCCCTCTCGGAGACGATCATGTATGCCTTTATCTTTGTGGTACTGGTTGTGATGATCTTCCTGGGGCGTTGGCGTGCCACCTTCATTATCTGTATGACGATCCCCGTTTCGCTGATCTGTGCCTTTATCTACCTCTTTGCCACCGGCTCGACGATCAACATCATTTCGCTCTCGTCGCTCTCGATTGCAATCGGTATGGTGGTGGACGATGCCATTGTGGTTCTGGAGAATATCTCGACCCACATCGACCGCGGCTCGAAGCCCAAGGAGGCGGCCATCTATGCCACCAACGAGGTGTGGTTGTCGGTTATCGCCACGACCTTGGTGGTCGTAGCCGTATTCCTTCCCCTGACCATGGTGCCGGGTATGGCCGGTATCCTCTTCAAGGAGTTGGGTTGGATCGTTACGATCGTAGTCTGCGTCTCGACCTCGGCCGCTATTACGCTGACGCCGATGATGTCGGCCTACATGCTCAAGGACAACGGCGCCGAGCACGACTACAAGGGTATCGGTATTGTCTACAAGCCGATTGACAAGGCCTTGCAGTGGCTCGATAACGCCTATGCCCGCTCGTTGGAGTGGGTGGTTGGCCATCGCACCATTACCCTCTGCTCGCTGATGAGTATCTTTGTGGTCTCGCTGGGCCTGATTACGCAGGTGCCCACCGAGTTCTTCCCGCCCTCGGATAACGGCCGTATCTCGGCCACGGTGGAGTTGGAACAGAACATCGGTGTTGACTACACAGCCCGCATCGCCCGCCAGATCGATAACATCATCTACGAGAAGTTCCCCGAGATCGTCTTGGTGTCGGCCTCAGCCGGTGCCAACTCCTCGGACAATGCCTTCGCCGCGATGCAGACCACCGGTTCACACATCATCAACTACAACATGCGACTTCCCCGCTCGGGTGAGCGCGACCGCTCGATCTTCCAGATCTCCGACCTGCTGCGCCAGGAGCTCGACCAGATCCCCGAGGTGCGCCAGTACACGGTAACACCGGGCGGACAGCAGGGCGGTATGAGTGGTTCGAGTACGGTGAACATCAAGGTCTTTGGCCACGATATGACGACGACCAACGAGATTGCCAACGACCTGAAACAGAAGTTGGCCGCCATCCCGGGCATGCGCGACGTGCAGCTCTCGCGCGATGATCTGCGCCCCGAGCTCAACGTAGTCTTCGACCGCGACCGTCTTGCCTATTACGGCATGAACAGCGCCACGGCTTCACAGTTTGTCCGCAACCGCATCAATGGTCTTGAGGCTTCAAAGTATCGTGAGGATGGCGACGAGTACGACATCGTGGTACGCTACGCCGAGGAGTTCCGTCTCTCGGTAGAGGATGTGGAGAATATCGTGCTCTACGGTGGTCAGGGACAGCCTGTCAAGCTCAAGGAGGTAGCCACGGTGCGCGAGGAGTTCGCCGCCCCCTCGATCGAGCGTGAGAACCGCCAGCGTATCATTACCGTTGAGGGTTCGGTAGGTGATGGTGTCGCCCTGGGTGATATGCTTCCTTTGGTGGAGCAGATCATCAACGACTACCCCACGCCCGACAACGTTGATCTGGAGATTGGTGGTACGGTCGAGGATCAGGGAGAGGCCTTTGCCGACCTGGGTACGCTCTTTATTCTGATCGTGATCTTAGTTTATATCGTGATGGCTACGCAGTTCGAGTCGCTCAAGTATCCCTTTATCATCATGTTTACCATTCCGTTTGCCTTCACCGGTGTATTCCTGGCGCTCTGGCTGACCTCCACACCGCTCTCGCTGATCGCCCTGATCGGTGCCATCATGCTGGTAGGTATTGTAACGAAGAACGGTATTGTGATGGTGGACTACACGAACCTCTTGATCGAGCGCGGCATGGGTGTTGCCGAGGCCGTTATTGCCGGTGGTAAGAGCCGTCTGCGCCCCGTGTTGATGACCTCGTTTACCACGGTACTGGGTATGGTTCCCATGGCCATTGGAGGCGGCGAGGGTTCGGAGACGTGGCAGCCGATGGGTATTGCCGTGATCGGCGGTCTGACCTTCTCGACCATCCTCACCCTCTTTATCGTACCTGTCCTCTACGCTATTCTGGAGAGCCGCGCCGAGAAGCGTCGCGCCGAGAAGCGTCTGCTGGAAGAGCAGGAGGAGGAGCGAGTATTGAACCAAGCCAATGCATAACCAACCCCAGAAAAAGATGAGTGCTATGAAAGCTGTTTTTATATCCTATAACCAAGCTGTAACCGATCGTGTGAATAAGATTCTCGACGATCTCTCGATCCGTGGTTTCACCCGCTGGGGACTCACCGAGGGGCGTGGCTCCGTCGATGGCGAACCCCACTACGGCACCCACGCCTGGCCTTCGATGAATAGCTCGATCCTGGCGATCGTCGACGAAGAGAAGGTCGAACCACTGCTCGATGCACTACGCCGCATGGATAAGGTAACCAAAATGCAGGGCACACGTGCCTTTGTGTGGGATGTTACCGGCGCTATGTAGAGGCGCAGAAAGTAGTTTATATAAACAAAACAGCTTGCCCCCGATTGAGGCAAGCTGTTTTGTTTAATCGTTGTTTAGAGTGATCCCGGCTATCGGTTAATCGCTCCCTTGATTCGTGCAAGGGCTTTGTTGACAGCCTCGTAAAGGGCCGGAAGATCTACCCCTGTAAGCTGACGATTCTCCACCAGGAGTTCTCCGTCTACCATCACCGTCTCCACATCCGAAGCCTTCGCGCAGTAGACCAGGGCAGCAACCACATCGTTTAACGGTTGCAGGTGAGGTTTATTGAGGTCGATCAGAATCAAATCGGCGAGGGCCCCCTCGCGCACCATACCCAAATCGTCGGCATGACCAATGGCCATTGCTCCGTAACGAGTTGCCATCTTGAGCACCTCGTAGGCGGGCAAGACCAACGGATCCATCGTTGAAACCTTGGCCAGGAAGGAGGCTTGACGCATCTCCTCCCACATGTCGAGGTCGTTATTCGACGAGGGGCCATCGGTCGCCAAGGTGGTGCAGATCCCCTCCTTGAGGAGGGTTGCCACCGGCGCAATTCCGCTGGCAATCTTCATGTTGCTGGTCGGATTGTGCGCAATCTTCACCCCTCGCTCCCTGAGAATGGCTCGATCCCGTTCGCTGAGATAGACGCAGTGGGCCGCAATGGTCTTATCGTCAAGCAGGCCCAACGAATCGAGCCACTCCACGGGGCTCATTCCCGTTGCTGCCTGAAGTTGTTCCATCTCGGAGCGGCTTTCGGCCACATGAATCGTCAAGGGGAGGTTATACTTTTGGCACAACTCCTTGCAGCGAAGCAGGTTTTCCCGCTTTACCGAATAGGGGGCATGGGGGCCTACTCCCACCCGCACACGGTCTGAAGCCAAAGGAAGTGTTGCCTCCAGATCCTGCACGTTTCGCTCAAACATTCCATCAATAAACGACGGGCAGAGCAGGGCTCGAATACCCAGACGCTGTGCCACCCGGGCAATGCAGTACTCATCCCAATACATATCCACAAAGGAGGTTACACCCCCCAGAAGCATCTCGGCTATTCCAAGCTCGGCACCCAGGGCCACCTCATCGGGACGTTGCTGCGCCTCGAAGGGCCAGATGTGGCGGTTGAGCCACTCCATCAGGGCGATATCGTCGGCATAACAACGTTGCAGGGTCATGGCCACATGGCAATGGGTGTTGATCAGGCCCGGCATCAGGAGCCTGCCACGGCAGTCAATCACCTGACAAGCATCAGCCTCCCGGCTAAAACGGTCGGCCTCCTCTTCGGAGGTGGTGAGCAGCACAATCCGGTTGCCCTCTACACCGACCCATCCCTCAAAGGTGAGCGGTTCGCCCTCTTGGGCCGTCATGGGCAGGATCAAGGCCCGGTAAAAGAGAGTTCGCTTTTTCATCGTCTTCATCTTTTTCGTTTCGTGTCGAGGGAGTTCCCCCGAATGGTTATAATCTCACGGCCGCCCTCGGAGTTGGAGAGAATCTGTACCACCTTGTGAAAGGTACCCGGAGCCGCCTTCAAGGGTTCATAGTCGAAGCGAATCACCCCCTCATCGCCAACAGCAATCGGACGTTTGGGATAGTGACTCTTGAGACAAGAGCAGGTGGTCGTTATGCGCGTAATGACCAAGGGGGCCGTTCCCTCGTTACGAAAACGGATCTCCGTGTGTACCTTTCCTCCACGGCGATCAATCGTACCGAAGTTGTGCTCCACACGCTCCAGTACCAAACGGGCCTTTCCTCGCTGCTCCTCGGCATGTAGCAGATGGGGCAAGAGTAGAGCCATCAGGCAAAATAGCAGGGTTAGTCGTTGCGCTCGTCTCATCGTTTCAGTGTAAAAATATAGGTAATGGTTCCACCCTGTATGTAGCTTTGGCTCTCCGTAAAACGGGCCTTCAGGGCCGCCTGCGTCGCCTCCCGAATCAGGTCGTCGTTGGAGATGGTGGAGCCCTTCGGCTCATAGGTGGCCGCTGTTACGCGCCCCGTACGATCGACCGTCACGCGAATCACCACCTTGCCCTCTGCGCTACCCGTATAGCGCGGCTTGGGCAGCGCCCCCACCAGGCCGCGCCCCTGCAGGCCACGGTCGAGTTGATCGCTTCCCTCGGGAGCCAGGCCACTTCCCGAGCCCGATGCCGACTCCTCCTCGGCCTCAGCCGCCTGCGGATTCCCGGCATTCTCCGGTTCATCAACCCCTCCGGCCGACTGTCTAAAGAGGGCCCGTTGATTGACCGTGCGCGTCTCTTCGGCCTCACCCTTCGCCTCGGCCGTCTGCTCTTGGGCATCCACCTCGGCATGCGCCACCGGAGCAGGAGCCGGAGGAGGCAGTACGGGCTCGGGCTTGAGTTCCGGCTCGGTGAGGAACTCCACCACAATCGCCTCCTTGGGCACGGAGGCTCCAAGGTCGATCTTGACCAAAAAGAGCATGAGCAATACCAGCACCCCGTAGATCAGGAGTGCTCCCCAGGCCCAGCGACGCGATTGCTGTGTATCGTCTTGGTAATAGTTCATCGCAGTACTTAATTTTGATTTTAGGCGAGCAGATTTTGCGCTAACGCCGGTTGGTGTGGATGGGCTGCAGTTGAGGTACTGCCCATTCTCACAAACCAAGGCAGTGCAAAATATACTACATAAAATCGCGGTACTCAATTTTTGATTTTAGGCGAGCAAATTTTGCGCTAACGCCGGTTGGTGTGGATGGGCTGTACTTGAGGTACTGCCCATTCTCACAAACCAAGGCAGTGCAAAATATGCCGCATAAAATCAAAAATTACGGTTTGGTCGCCAACAACATCCTGTATCCATTCGCTCGACCGATCTCGGTTACCTGCACGAAATCGTCGACGACCACATTTTTATCGCAGTGAATGGAGACGGTGGGCTCGTGTTGCCCCTCCAAACGCTGCTGCAGGGCCTGCTCCAACTCGGCAAGGGAGGAGACACGGGTGGTCTCGAGGTAGTACTCCAGACCGGCGGGAGCTTTACGAATGGTGATGGTGGTAATGGCTTTGTCCTTGAGTTGGTTGGAACTGCGCGGAAGCACCACCTTGATCGCATTGGGGTTGATCAGGGTGGTAGCCATCAGCAGAAAGACCAACAGCAGGAACATCAGGTCGGTCATCGAGGCGGCGGAGAAGCCCGAATCGACCTTGGATCCTCGTTTGATTGCCATAGGGGTTACTTTTGAACGGGTTGGTTAAGAATATCCATAAAGGCGATCGAGTTGGCCTCCATGCGGAATACGAGCTTCTCGATGCGGGCAACCAGGTAGTTGTAGCCGAAGTAGGCGGGGATACCCACACAGAGACCGCCCACCGTGGTTACCATGGCTACATACATACCGCCGGCCAGCTGCGACATATCGACCGTACCGCCCGCAGCCGCCATATCCATAAAGGCCTGTACCAGACCGATCACCGTGCCAAGGAAACCGATCATCGGAGCACCACCGGCGATGGTGGCCAGGAAGGGAAGTCCGTTCTCCAACTTGGATACCTCGAGGTTGGCCACATTCTCGATGGCGGTTTGGATATCGGCCATCGGGCGACCAATACGCTCAATACCCTTCTCGATCATGCGGGCAATGGGGCTGTTGGTCTTTTTACAGAGGTCAACAGCCACCGTGATCTTTCCGTCGAGGATGTAGTCACGGATGCGGTGCATGAAGTTCATGTCGAAGGTCGA
Source organism: uncultured Alistipes sp. (assembly GCA_964600455.1). Taxonomy (GTDB): domain Bacteria; phylum Bacteroidota; class Bacteroidia; order Bacteroidales; family Rikenellaceae; genus Alistipes. The sequence goes on from CAZRJU010000001.1 coordinate 23,625, forward strand.
GGCCTTACGGATCGCCATAAAGCGCTCTACAAAGATGAAGATGGCCACACCTCCCAAAAGCAGAAGGGGCCACATGAGCCATCCTCCCTTGAGGAAAAGTTCACCTAAACCCATTCGGGTAGCCTCGGTTGCTGCCCCATCGGCAGCCTGCAAAAGTCTAAACATACGCTAAAAATTTTCTCGTTTTATTTAAGTTTTATTCTATCTCTTGTTCGGGAATATCCCCCTCTGAAACGGGGCCCTCGACTTCATGAGCCGCTGCTGCACGCGCGGCCCGCTCGGCCTCCTTCTCGGCACGGCGTTGGGCACGGCGCTCCTTGCGTTTTTCGCTGGTAAAGCGCTGCTTGATGCGGTCACGCAGATCACGCAGGTTGTCGAAATCCTCCTTGTAGTAGATACCGATACCGGTCTCCTGCAGACCCTGTGTCTCGTCGAAGCGGTCGATCGTCTGGGTAAAGCCTTTGAGTTTGAGCGTACCGGCACGATCAATCATCCAGGTAATGTAGGCCTCGCCCATGAAGTTCGACATGTTGCCATTGGTAGCCATCTTATTGTCAATCAAATAGTTGCCCTCTACCTCGATCAAGAGGCGGTCGTTGATCAGGTTGGAGGAGAAGCCGAAATCCACCTCATCACTCGAAACCTCGGTCTTGGGACGATAGCGCAGAATGATGTTGTAGTCGTCGCCCGAAAGGACATTCGAGACCTGATTGGCCAGCAGTTCAAAGCCCGTGGCAGCCGATGCCACAGCACCGATATTGCCCGAAGAGCCGGTCGAGCTCTCGGGATAGAAGCTGTTGAAGGCCAACAGATAGATGAACTGGCGGGCGATCGTAGTCTCTGTATTGAGGATATTGGCCACAGCTGTCTGGGTCTCGGAGTCGGCCTGGGGAACACGAATCGAGAAGGACTTCGAGGGGTTGGAGAGTCGATTGCCAAGGTGGATCACACACTCCACGGGAACGGTTCGCGTGTTGGAGTTTCGATCGGCCGAGGTAGAGGCGCCCAAGAGGGGCTGCAACGATGCCTTGAGTTTATAGAGGGCGTTGATATTGAGCATGGCATCCATCGGATCGCCCGTCCAAGAGATGGTCGACCCCGACTCGATGAGGAATTTCTTGTTGATGATGTTTTGCAGGGTGAAGAGGTAGCTACCCTCCGTGATCTCAATATCTCCCGTCATCTCAAAGATGTTCTCGCGCGGATTGACATGGATGTTGAGCAGGCCCTCACCCTCACCACGCAGAAGATCCCCGGCCTGCGGGTCGATCACCAACTGGAAATCAAGGTTCGGATGAACACTCAAGGCCAAGTTGATATCCATCTTTCCGCCCGCCTGGCTCTTCTGGCGCAACTTACGTTCAAACATGATACGGCGACGCACCAGATAGTTCGAGGTGTCGACATCGTTGGGCGTAACAAAGGTTACAAAGTCGGCCTTCTGCACATTCGACGAGCCCGAAAGAGGCATGTAGAAGACCGAATTATCCTCCGTCAAGGCGTTGATATCCATCTTCACACCCATCTTATCGCCGGCAATACGAGCCTGTCCCGTGGCATAGATCTTTCCGTAGAAGAGGTCGTTGTCCTCCTTGGTGGTGTTGAGCACCAGCATATCCCGAGGTGCCACATCGAGGCTGTAGGAGATGTTGGAGAGATGACCCAGATCCAATCGGAAATCCATCTCGCCGCGATTCTGCTCACTATCGTAGAAGGGGACATCAAGCGCCTGCAAGCGGTTACCATGCACCAGAATCTGCGCCTCGGGCAGGTGGTAGGTTACCTGTGTGAAGTCAACCTGAGTGGAGAGGTCACACGCCTGAATCACACCCGAGAGATCGGCTTTGCGGCCCTCACCCCGAAGCGTCAAGGCCACATCGGCCGTACCCTTGGTTTGGGAGATCACCCCCTTGAGAATGGGATCGAGGGCTCCGAGCGAGATCTTATCCAGAGCGGCTCGCGCATAGTAACGACGCTCCGAGGGGCGGTAGTAGCCCCTGATCAGGGTATCCACCCGCTCGCGGTCGATGATAAACATGGCTGCACGGTTCAGCTCGAAGTCCCAGCGCGAAAGAAGGCGTAGCGGAGGTACGGGCAGCACCTCGTTCACCCGCATCGAGTCGATCAGGATGTCGGCCGAGATCTCACCATCCCGAAGCACCGACTTCATCACGGCATACCCATTCGAGGTGCCGGAGATGCGGTAGCCGAGCGAGGCCGCCACCTGGGTCAGGGGTGAGAGATCGAAGTTGGTCAAGGTGAGGCACAGCGAATCCTCCTTAAGGCGCGAGGCCACACCCTCCAGTCTCAGCGCCTCCTCCCGATTCTCCATGCTGAAACGGTCGATTACCACCCGCGCCGAATCCATATCGATCAGCGGAGCCTGTAAGTCGAAGCGCTTGCCTCCGGCCTCCAACGTAGAGGGGAGAAGTTTGAGCTCCAGACGGCAGCCACGCTCCCGATTGCGTTCCAAGAGGCCCTGCCATTGCAGGTTGCCGGCAAAGTGGGAGGCCGAGTCGGTGAAGGCGGAGAGCAGTGCAAAGCTGCCATCATGCGCCCCTCCCTCCAGGTCGATACGATGCAGATGGAAGGCTCCGGCATAGAAGTCACGGGCCGAGCAGTTGAGCATAAGCGAATCGGCAAGATTCTTCACCGAGAGGTTGAGGTTGGTGGCGAAGAGGCGATCATGCTCAATATAACCGGCATTGAGTGCCAATGCTAAGCGATTGAGTGAGGGGTTATAATCCAAGGCTAAGGTGGTGTTGTCAGCTACCTCCAATCCCTTCGAGACCGCATCGGTCAGCGGAGTCATCTGCTTGACGGTCAGGCGCAGTTGTGTGAGATCCTCCTCGGGATCGGGCAGCGAATCGATCAGGATGGGGGTCTGCTCTTCGGGATAAAGGGCCGGCAGATAGTGTTTCAAGGCCCGAGAGAGGAACTGGAAGGCATCCTTATAGCCATGGGGCGAGGTGAAATCCAAATCGGCATACTCCGAGCGAAGGGTCAAGCTGCGCTCCCGCTCCCGACGGTTCGCCTCCAGATGGATCTGCTCGGCACGAATCTCCGAGGAGTTGTAGCGGTAGCGGGCATCCTGAATATCCACCTTACCCCGCAGATCGTCCAACGCAGCACCGGAGATATCGCCCGCAAGGCGCAGGTTGAGTTGCGAGAGGGTGTCGCGTTTGTTGAGTCCCATGGCAAAGAGGTCGGCCCGCTCCAAGTCGAGGTTGAAGAGGTAATGCGGCTCCCCGCGCAGATCGGCATCGGCCTCCAATTCGAAGAGCAGTTTTTCATCCTCGCTCAGCAGCTCGGCGTGGTAGCGGTTGTCGCGCACCAACCCCGTCAGCAACAGATCACGGTAGAGGCACTCGTTAAACTCAAGGGCATGCAGATCTCCGCTGAGATGGAGTTGAGTGGCAGCCCCTCCCAACGGGCCCGCAGCAGCCACATCGAGCGAGGCCCCGCCAAGCATCTTTACCCCGACCAGCGAACCCAATCGGAGATTGCGCGTGGAGAGGTTAGCTGTCAGATAGCGCGACGTGGAGTCGGGTCTCAAGGTGGTTGCCAGCGTGAGTGTTCCCTGCGAAGTGGCAGCCAAAGCCTCGGCCTCAAAGTCTGATAACAGCCCGCGGAGACGCCCCGTAAGCTCTATCGGGCCGGCCCTATGCAGGATCTTCACCACGCCATCGGAGAGCTCCTTATGCAGAATGGCACCCACCAGAGAACGAGCCTCCAGGGCCCGGCTCTTGAGCGAGTGAACCTTTATATCGAAGCGCGTACGTTGAGCATCGGGCAACCCCTGCATCTTCAAATCGGCTTTGAGCGAGGTTTCCTCCCCGTAAGAGAGGTTTATGATACGCCCCTGCAGATCGTCTACCGTACCCGAGATACGCAAGTCGATCCGATGACCAACTAAGTGCCAGTCCTTGAGCTTGGGAGAGAAGTAGGCCACATCGTCGGTTGCAAGGGTCGACTCCCGGAAGCGAGCCGTCATCTGTACGCTGTCGATGTAATATTTATAGGTCTGCCAGTTTTCACCCCGGATCGTCAGCGAAGGCATATCGAGTTTCGACTGCGGAGTCTCGATAGCAGCATTCTTCAACTGAATAAGGCCATTCTCGATCCGCATATCGGCCTTCAGATTGGCTATTTCAAAGCCAGATAGCTCCCTTCCGGAGAGGTGGTCGATCTCTCCGGTAATGACCGGGCCGTCGATTACAAAGTCATCCAGCCGCCCCCAAAGGTGCTTGAGCTGCATGTTCGACCAGTCGATGCCGTAGTCGCGGTCGCGCTTCTGGTTACGAATCAGGCGGAACTCCACCTCCTCCACCTCCAGGTGGCGGAAGGCAATCTTGAAGGGGCGTTTTTCGCGGTTTGGATCACGTTTGCGCATCCGCTCCACCACCTCCTTGATGTTCATCACCGAGCGAGGCGACTCCTTCAGGTAGAACTTGGCATCCTGCAAACGGGCCTCCCCAAAGGTGATCCCCGCCGCCCCAAAGCCATGGATCGAAACCTCGGCCCGGTGGGCATAGAGCAGCGTGTCCTGCTCGTAATCCTCCACATAGAGCCCCTCGAGGTTCAGGCGATTGAAGAAGCCTATTGAGAGGTGATCCACCTCCACGCGCGTACCGAGTTTCTCTGTCGCCTTGCGGGCAGCCCACTCTACGGCACAACGCTGCACCGACTCTACCTCAAGGAGCAGCGCCAGCGAAATGGGCAAAAATATCGCAATTAGCACGAGTGCTGCGATAACCTTTCCCAATATTTTTGTACCTTTGCGCATGAATAGCAGTTTTAATCTGCAAATTTAACTATTTATAGTTAAAAAACGAAAAAACAAGGATGGATATTACAATTTTAGGTATCGAATCTTCTTGCGACGACACCTCGGCAGCCGTAATCCGCAATCGGGTACTGCTCTCCAATGTGATTGCCTCTCAGGCTGTTCACGTCAAATATGGCGGTGTGATTCCCGAATTGGCCTCGCGTGCGCACCAACAAAATATTGTTCCGGTGATCGACACCGCGCTCAAGGAGGCCGGCCTGACGGCCGACAAGATCGACGCCATCGCCTTCACCCGAGGCCCCGGCCTGCTGGGTTCGCTCATGGTGGGTGTCTCCTTCACCAAGGGGCTCTCCATCGCCCGCAATATTCCGATGGTAGAGGTCAACCACCTGCAAGGGCATATCCTCTCCCACTTCTTGGATCTGCCCGAACGAGAGCTGCCCCACCCCTCGTTCCCCTTCCTCTGCCTGTTGGTCAGTGGCGGGCACACCCAGATCGTCAAGGTTTCGTCGCCAACCGAGATGGAGATCATCGGCACCACAATCGACGACGCTGCCGGTGAGGCCTTCGATAAGTGTGCCAAAGTGATGGGGCTCCCCTACCCGGGCGGGCCGGTCATCGACCGTTTGGCCCAGGAGGGTGATCCCAAGGCCTTTCGCTTTGCCAAACCCCACGTTCCGGAGTTGGACTACTCCTTTTCGGGACTTAAGACCTCGTTCCTCTATACGCTGCGCGACGAGGTGGCTGCCGAGCCCGACTTTGTCGAGCGCCACAAGGCCGACCTTTGCGCTTCGTTGCAGCACACCATTGTCGAGATCCTGCTCGACAAACTGGTCAAAGCCTCGAAACTCACCGGCATCAAGGATATTGCCATTGCCGGCGGCGTATCGGCCAATTCGGGGCTGCGCCGCGGCATCGAAGCCGAGGGGAAACGCCGCGGTTGGCGTACCTTCCTGCCCGAGTTCCGTTTCACGACCGACAACGCCGCCATGATCGCTCTGGCCGGCTACTACCGCTACCAGCGTGGAGAACTCTCCTCATTGGAAGTGGCCCCGATTGCCCGTCTCGAAGAGCTTGAGGTGCTGAGCAGTACGGCAAAATCGAAAAAAAAATCGGAATTTTAGTAGCATTGAACAAAAAATAGCTATCTTTGCGGCCGATCTTTTCCATAAAGAGAAGATCGGTTTTTATTTTTGTATTACCCAATTAACCAAACGCAATGAAATCATTGAAAATCGGCGAGCTTACAGCCAACGTACCCATTGTACAGGGAGGTATGGGTGTCGGCATTTCGCTCTCCGGATTGGCTTCGGCCGTTGCCAACGAGGGGGGCGTAGGCGTCATCTCGGCAGCCGGTCTGGGCTTGATCTATAAGGATTACTCTTCCAACTTCAACGAAGCCTCGATCTGGGGCCTTAAGGAGGAGCTGCGCAAAGCACGCGAAGCCACCAAAGGCATCATCGGTGTCAACGTCATGGTGGCCATGTCCAACTTTGCCGATATGGTCAAGACGGCCATTCGGGAGAAGGCCGACATCATCTTCTCAGGTGCCGGTCTGCCGCTCAACCTGCCCGCCTTCCTGAGCGAAGGGGCAAAGACCAAACTGGCTCCCATTGTCTCGTCGGCACGCGCCGCGAAACTCCTCTGCGAAAAGTGGCTCAGCAACTACAACCATATCCCCGACGCCATCGTTGTCGAGGGCCCCAAGGCGGGTGGTCACCTGGGCTATAAGCAGGATCAGATTATGGATAGCAACTACTCGCTCGAGAGCCTCTTGCCCGAGATCCTGCATGAGGTACACCTGTTCGAGAGCGAACACGACTGCCGCATTCCGGTCATCGCCGGCGGAGGTATCTACACCGGCGAAGATATTGGCCGTACGCTCGATTTGGGTGCCGATGCCGTACAGATGGGCACACGCTTCGTAACGACCCTCGAGTGCGATGCCGACCCCGCCTTCAAGCAGAGCTACATTGATGCTACCGAGGCCGATATCGAGATCATTCAGTCGCCCGTAGGGATGCCCGGACGAGCCATCCGCAGCAGCTTCCTGAAGCGCGTAAAGGAGGGACTCAAGCGCCCGAAGGCCTGCCCCTTCAACTGCATCAAGACGTGCGACATTTCGCGCTCACCCTACTGCATCATGCTGGCCCTCTACAACGCCTTCAAAGGGCGCTTGGAGCAGGGTTATGCCTTTGCCGGAGCCAACGCCTGGAGAGCCGAAAAGATCCAGTCGGTCAAGGAGCTCTTCTCTTCGCTCAAGGAGGAGTTCGAGGCCTTCAAGCAGCGCATCTCGGAGTAGTGTTCTGAGGACTTACAACAAACAACCCGCCGCGCTTTCAGCACGGCGGGTTATTTTTATCCGAAGAGTCCAAAATTATTTGGCGGCCTCTACAGAAACCTTGCGGAACTCCTTCATCAACTTCGAAAGCTCCAAAGCGGCCTTGCGAGCACGGGTACCGGCAGCCTTGTTGTTCTTGGTTACCTGAGCCTCTGCATTTACTGCGAAGTTTGCGTACTCAGCCTGGATTTTTGCTACTAACTCTTTCATGCTGTTTAATGTTTTGAGGTTTAAAAGTTGGGGCAAAGTTATAAAAATTTTCTTTCGCCAAACAATTCCTCGCAAAAAAAATCTCTTTTTTCCCTCATTATCGCAATTTTAGCCTGTTTGGTTCGTTTTTTGCCCCACAAAAGGGAAAAATCGAATCCCTATGCAATCTATTTTCTATCTTCTCGGAGCAGTTCTCCTGCTCAGCGTCGGGGGATGCCACCCCCAACCATCGGGCCACATCATGCCCATTCTCCAGGTAGAGAGCACAATAGCCATCTCGGACACACTGGCCCGGGAGATGGAGTTTATCTCGATGCTCGAGAGTAACTTTTCGACCGTGATCCAACCACGCGTGAACGCCTATCTATTGAGTAAGGAGTACCGCGACGGGATGCCCGTTCGGCGGGGACAACTCCTCTTTCAACTCGACGCCTCGCAACTCAACACCACCCGTTTAGCAGCCGAAGCAGCCCTCTCCTCGGCCCGCGTACAGCTCCTCGAGGCCCGCAACAACTACAACCGAGCCCTCCCCTTGGCCCGTATCGAGGCGATCAGCCAGAGCGAACTGGATCAATACACCGCCTCGCTGGCCTCGGCCGAAGCGGCCCTTCGTTCAGCCGAACAGCAACTGCGCAGTGCTCGGCTCAATGTGGGTTATACGCGTATCGTGGCTCCGATCGACGGTATCGCCTCTTCGAGCGAGGCCCATGCCGGCGACTATGTGGGCCCGGGCACCCGATTCGAGGTGTTGGCCACCCTCTCGAACAACGACTCGCTGACGGCCACCCTTTCGATCCCGATGCGGGAGTATCTGAGCCTGGCCGTAGACTCTGTGAGCTACGAAAACCGCAACCTCCTGCACCAAATTCGGCTCCAACAGGCCGATGGCGAACCCTATCCCTATGCGGGCACCTATAACTATACGCTCAAAGATGTGGCCGCGGGCGAGGGGGTGATCCGCCTTTCGGTGCTCTTTCCCAACCCCGACGGGGCTCTCAAGGCTGGGCAGTTTGCCCGCATCAAAGCCGAGGTGGGGCCGCGCAAGGCGGTGGTATTGATTCCCCAACGTGCCGTCACGGAGCTCCAGGGCGAAGCTGCCGTCTGGGTGATCGGCAAGGACTCGGTGGTAGAGTATCGCCCCGTAAAACTCGGTCCCACAAGAGATACGCTCTGGATGGTGAGTGAAGGGTTGCAAGGGGGTGAGCGAGTAGCCACCAGCGGCCAACTAAAGCTCCATCACGGTGAGCGGGTCCGCTTCTGATTCCACGTCTTCTTCAGATCACTATCCAACACGCTTTCAAACATCTACACATGGAACGATTTTTTGTCTCACGGCCCGTATTCGCCATTGCCATCGCCTTGGGGATGGTGATCCTCGGCTTCGTAGCCATCCGGAGCCTCTCGATCGAGCAGTATCCCGACATCACTCCGCCCGTAGTAGAGATCTCGGCCAGCTATCCGGGAGCCGATGCCCTCACCGTGGACGAGGCGGTAGCCACCCCCATAGCCCAGCAGGTAATGGGGGTTGGCCAGATGCTCTACATGCAGTCGACCAGCGCCGATGATGGTTCGATGAACCTCCAGGTTACCTTTGCCATTGGCTCCGACCCCGACATGGATGCCATCTTCTCACAGAACCGCGTCTCGGAGGCAACCCCCTCACTCCCCCAATCCGTCACCGAACAGGGGATCACCACCCAAAAGACCATGAGCGGTTTTTTGATCGTCTACAGCCTCTTCAGCGATGGACGCTACGACGACCTCTTTCTCTCGAACTATGCCTATCTGCACATCCAGGACGAGCTGCTCAAGATTGACGGTGTGGGGAAGGTCGAGGTGATGGGAGCGGGCGAGTACGCCATGCGCATCTGGCTGAAGCCTGATCTGTTGTCCTACTACAACCTCTCCATCGAGGAGGTACGCGAAGCGATCTTGGCCCAAAGCGGTATCTACCCGGCCGGTAAGTTCGGAGCCGAGCCCACCACCCCCACAACCACCTTTACCTACACGGTACGTATGCCCCACGAACGCTCAACCCCCGAGGAGTTTGGGAAAATCGTGGTGAGGGCCCAAAGCAACGGCGAGCAGATCCTCCTCGAGCAGATTGCCGACATCGAACTCGGAGCCCGCAGCTATGGGGCCACCTCGGCCTTCGGCAACCACCCCTCGGCCCTGATCGTCATCTACCAGCAGCCGGGGAGTAATGCCGTGGAGGTGGGAGCCCGTGTCAGAGAGGTGATGCAGGGCCTCAGTGAGCGCTTCTACGACGGAATCGACTTTTCGACCATTGTGGATGCCACCGATGGGATTCGGGTCGGCATCCGCGACATCATCGCCACCCTCCTGATCGCCCTTGTTCTGGTGGTGAGCATCATCTACCTCTTTTTACAGAACTGGCGTGCCACGCTTATCCCGTTGATTGCCATTCCCGTATCGCTGATTGGAGCCTTTGCCCTCTTCCCGCTCCTGGGCTTTACGATCAACATCATCTCCCTCTTGGGCATGGTACTGGCCATCGGGTTGGTGGTCGACGATGCGATTGTGGTGGTTGAGGCCGTGCAGCTCAATCTCGCGGCCGGCATGCCTCCGAAAGAGGCCACCATCAAGGCGATGCAGAACGTATCGGCCCCCATCATCGCCACCACGGTTGTCCTCTTGGCGGTCTTTGTACCGGTCTCCTTCTCGGGCGGAATCACGGGGTTGCTCTTTCAGCAATTCGCCATCACCATTGCCGTATCGGTGGTTCTCTCGGCCTTCAACGCCCTGACACTCAGTCCGGCACTCTGCTCGCTGCTACTCAAGGATCAACGCCCCCCGCAACGAGGCCTTTTTGCCCGCTTTAACCGGTGGTTCGACCGTTCGATGGCGGGCTACGACGACTCGGTAAAGGGGTGGTTACGCCATGCAGGTCGTACACTATTCATTCTGGTTATCAGCGCTATAACGATCTCCGTGCTTTGGATTACACTTCCCAAAGGTTTCCTGCCGGAGGAGGATCAGGGCTACCTGATGGTGATGGTGGAGACCCCGCCCGCCTCCTCACTCGAACGCACCCAAAAGGCCATCGAGCAGATTGATCGGCTGATCCTAAACGAATCGGATGTGGAGGCCACGACCTATGCCGCCGGATTCGACATGATGGCCGGTGTCGCCTCTACCAACCACGGCATCCTCTTTATCAAGCTCAAGCCCTACAAGGAGCGTAAACGCTCGGCCATGGAGCTTGCCGAGGAGCTCACCGAGGAGCTCTATGCAGCCGCGCCCGAGGCACTTTGCTACACCTTCACCCCTCCGTCAATTCCCGGACTCGGGGTCAGCTCAGGTCTTTCGCTTGAGCTTCAGGATCTCGAGGCTCAAGGCGGAGCATGGCTCGAGGAGCAGTGCCAAACACTCATCGCTGCGCTCGAAAAGAGCCCCGAGATCGCCTCGGCCACCACCCAATACAACGGCTCGATTCCCCAACGCCAACTCTCGATCGACCGCGAACGAGCCTTGGCTCAAGGGGTGGATTTGAGCGAACTCTACCGTGAGATCTCGACACTGCTCGGCGGCTCCTACCTCAACAATTTCAGCCGCTTTGGCAGGCTCTACCAGAGCTACCTGCAAGCAGCCCCCGACTATCGTACCTCGAAAGAGGCTCTCGCCCACTACTACATTGCAGGAAGCAGCGGCGAAGAGATCCCCCTCTCGGAACTGATCACCGTGCGCGACACGGTGGGGCCGGGCTTTATCACGCAGTTCAACCTCTACCGCTCCATCTCGCTCAACATCACCCCTGCAGCCGGCACCTCATCGAGCGATGCCATGGCATTGGTCGAGCGCACAGCCCGGGAGGTGTTGCCCGAAGGGGCCGGTATCACCTGGAGCGGGCTCTCCTATCAGCAGGCCGCAGCCGCCGGCTCCGAGGGGTGGGTCTACGCCTTAGCCCTGATCTTTGTCTACCTGGCCTTGGCCTCACTCTACAACTCCTGGAGCCTTCCCTGGGCAATCCTGTTGAGTGTTCCAATGGCTGTGGCCGGAGCGCTGCTCTTTGTGAGTGGCGGGCATTGGGTCGACCAACTGATCAGTAACGACATCTACCTGCAGATCTCGCTGGTGATGCTCATCGGTCTGGCAGCCAAGAATGCGATCCTGGTGGTGGAGTATGCCAACCGTCTCTTCTTTGAACAGGGGCTCGACCTGCGCGAGGCCGCTGTGGGAGCCGCTCGGCTGCGTATCCGCCCGATCCTGATGACCGCCTTTGCCTTTATCCTTGGTGTACTTCCGTTGGTTTTTGCCACCGGGCTCTATACCACGGCACGCCATGTGATGGGAATTGCTTTGGTTGGTGGAATGTTGGCCTCCACCCTCTTGGGAATCTTCCTCTACCCTGCCCTCTACTATCACACCGCCCGTCTCTTCGGATTCGAGCGCAAACGCGAACGCTTAGAAACTGTTTGAAATTTAGCCATCTCACTCTTTTATGCTCTTCAGGACTCTTTTTCCTTCTGACTCTCGTTACACAGGGGGTATGCTCCTCAAATCAGAAGAAAAATAGCCACAAAACAGCCATAAAATAACTTCGCAAACAAATTCAAACAGCTTCTTAACTTCAATATCAAAATGAGAACGACCACTTTCTACCTGCTGTTATTGCTCCCTGTGGTGAGCTGCGTAAAGTTACCGGCCCCCGAGATCAATCCCCCGAAGAGCTACCTCTTCGGAGAGCGTTTCTCGCGGGATTCACTCCCCTACGAGATCCGTTGGTGGCACCACTTCAACGACCCCCACCTGAATAGGTTGGAGGAGCAGGCGCTGCGCCAAAACCTCAACCTGGCTGAGGCGGCGGCCCGCATCGAGGCGGCCCGACAAAATCTGCAATCGGCCCGGGCCGAATACCTCCCCTCGCTGGGCCTCTCGATCGAGGGTGAAGGGGGCAGAACCCCCGCTGCAGGGATCACCCAGAGCTACACGGTGGCTCCGACCATCAGTTGGGAACTCCCGCTCTTTGGTCGCATGCGTGCGGCCCGTGGAGCAGCCCGGGCCTCGCTCTTAAGTGAGGAGTGGAACTTCCGCGGAGTGATTCTCTCGCTCACGGCTGAGGTGGCCACTACCTACTTTTCGCTACTCGAATATAGCGAGTGTCTGAAGATTGCCGAGGATACGCGCACGCTGCGCAGTCGCTCGGCAGCCCTGATCGATTCGCTCGTGCGTTATGGGATGAAGAGCCGCCTGGATCTGGATCAGGCACAATCACTGCTGCTTTCAGCCGAATCCGACTGCCACCAATACCGTAACCTCAAGCAACAGAGCGAAATATCGCTCTCGATCCTCCTGAGCGAGAATCCGCACACCTTCCCTACCGAGGAGTGGCGCGAACGCCTCTATGAGGATCAACTTCCGCCGGAGGTTCCCATCGGGCTCCCCTCGGCATTGCTGCTGCGACGACCCGATGTGATGGCCTCCTACTACGCGCTCGATCTGGCAGCCGCACGGGTTGGGGCGGCACGTGCCGCCCGCCTGCCCGGCATTTCGCTCACGGTGGAAGGAGGGCGTCTGGCCGATGATCTGCACGATTTGGTGCGGGGCGATAGCTGGCTTTGGAGCATCGCCGGGTCGATCACCCAACCCCTCTTCTCGTTCGGGCATCTGAAGGCTGCAGAACGCATGGCCCGCGAAAACTACCACGAAGCACTCTTTGCCTACGAAGGAGATGTCTTGCAGGCAATTGCCGATGTCGAGGGGGCCCTCTCAACCATCCTCCAGCACCGCGAACAACTCACCCTGAGCGAAGAGATCGTGGCCCTCAACGAGGAGATTTTGCGCAAGAACCGCGCACTCTACCGCGCCGGCATGACCGCCTATCTCGATCTGCTGGATGCCGAGCGATCGGCCTATGCCAGCCGACAGACACTGGCCTCATTGCGAGCCGGCCACTTTATCGACTACATCAACCTCTACAAGGCGCTTGGCGGAGGGTGGTAGCTCGGAAGGGAGTTCTGACTGCGATAAAATACCTGATTCAGGGTATCGGCCGAAAGCAAAAAAACGCTATATTTGCCACGGAAAACGAAGGCAATAGGCAGATATGCGCTTATCAGAGCTAAAGAGTGGAGACAAAGCCGTCATCGTCAAGGTGTTAGGTCATGGTGGATTTCGTCGTCGCATCCTCGAAATGGGATTCGTGCGCGGCAAAGAGGTGGAGGTGATTCTCAACGCTCCGCTCAAAGATCCGATCGAGTACCGCATCATGGGTTATAACGTCTCGTTGCGCCGCAGCGAGGCCGAGATGGTTGTTGTCCTTACCGACGAGGAAGCCGAGCGCCTGAAGGTGGGCGTTCAGTCGGAGGGTACCACCGAATGTGAGACCTTCGACGAGGTGGTAGGCCAATGCGGAAAGCATATCCACATTGCACTGGTGGGCAACCCCAACAGCGGCAAGACCTCGCTCTTCAACGCCATCTCGGGCAGTCATGAGCACGTGGGCAATTACAGCGGTGTGACGGTCGATGCCAAGGTGGGTTACCGCAACTACAAGGGCTACCACTTCGAGATCACCGATCTGCCGGGCACCTATGCCTTAGCTGCCTATACACCCGAGGAGCGCTATGTGCGTCGTCATCTGATGGAGAACACGCCCGATGTGATCATCAATCAGGTAGTAGCCTCCAACCTCGAACGCAACCTCTACCTTACAACCGAACTGATTGACATCAACCAACGCATGGTGGTTGCCCTGAACATGTATGATGAGTTGGAGCAGAGCGGTGCCAAGCTCGACTACGAACATCTGGGAGCCATGCTGGGTGTACCGATGGTGCCGATCGTGGCTCGCAACGGCCGCGGTGTGGAGGAGTTGCTCGACACGGTAATTGCCGTCTACGAAAGCGAGGATAAGCGTGTGCGCCACATCCATATCAACCAGGGCTCCGTGATCGAGAGTTCGCTTCAAGAGCTCGACCGCCGTATGAAGGAGCACCGCGAGGAGCTTCCCTCGCTCTTCCCACCGCGCTACTTTGCCATGAAGTTGCTCGAAGGAGATCGCTTTGCGGTGGAACAGCTCTCGTCGGCACCCCACTACGAGGAGTGGAAAGCGTTGCGCGACCGTGAGGTTAAACGCATGGAGGAGGCTCTGGGAGAGGATATGGAGACCGCCTTTGCCAACCAAAAGTATGGCTTTATCTCGGGAGCGTTGAAGGAGACCTACATCCCTTCACAACGCGAAAAGGTCAACCCGAGCGATGTGATCGACATCTTTGTTACCCATAAGTTCTGGGGATTCCCGATCTTCTTCCTGCTCATGGGCATCATGTTCTACTGCACCTTCAGCCTCGGGGTCTACCCGCAAGAGTGGATCGAGATGTTGGTGGAGTGGATTGGCGAGAACGTGCGCCAATGGCTGCCCGACGGCGTGGTAAAGGATCTGGTGGTGGATGGGGTCATCGGAGGTGTGGGCAGTGTCATCGTCTTTCTGCCCAACATCATGATCCTCTACCTCTTCATCTCTTTTATGGAA
>CAZRJU010000002.1:0-34395 GCA_964600455.1 uncultured Alistipes sp.
GGAGGGTTACTCTTTTTTTGTGAGTTTGTCGTGCTCGACATCGCAACCGGCGCAGTTGCCCGAGCAGCCCACATCGTGGCAGTCGGCCGAGCCATCCTCCTCGCGGGTCTCCTGCACAGCGCAACGAATCCCCAACTTCTGCATGTTCTTGTTGGTCGAGATTTCACCGTCGATATAGTGCCCTTTGATCATCAGCGTCAGGGACATGGCCACGACAAAGAAGGCGACGGCCCCGATGGCGCACAGGATGACGATAAGATAGTCTGCCATGGTTTTTGCTACTTGAAATAAATCGTATAAAATTTTGATATTCCGCCACAAATGTATAAATTTGTCCATTGATTTGCAACTCTTTTGCCTGCTCAAAATCGGCGAATTTTCCCGCCAAAGGGGCTACTTTGCTGAGAGAGGGCGATTTACTTGCACGAAATTAAGCAGAAAAGAACGATGAGAATCATTGTAGCCGGAGCCGGTGAGATGGGTAGCCATCTTGCAAAGATGTTGAGTGGTAGCGGAGACGAGATCACGGTGATCGACAGCGATCCCAAGTTGCTCGACGAGGTCTCCTCGCTCTATGATGTAGTGACGGTCGAGGGCGATCCCACCGCCTTCCAGACCCTGCGCCGTGCCACGGTGCGCAAGTGTGATCTCTTTATTGCGGTGAGCCACGTCGAGAACGACAATGTGGTGGCTGCCACCCTGGCCAAGCAGCTCGGAGCCAAGAAGTCGATCGCCCGTATCGACAACAACGAGTATCTGGAGCCCAACAACAAGGAGATCTTTATCGAGATGGGTATCGACTACCTCTTCTATCCCGAGCAGGTGGCCGCCGAGGAGGTAATCAACCTCTTGGGCCACACCTCTACGACCGAGTATGTCGACTTCTCGAGTGGCAAACTCTCGTTGGTGGTCTTCCGTTTGGAGCCCACCTCGCTACTGATTGGGCGTGAACTCTCGGGTTTCAAGGGGGAAACACAACTCGCCTACCGCACGGTGGCTATCTCGCGCGAGGGACGTACGCTGATTCCGCGTCCTGAGGAGCGCTTTATGGAGGGGGATACGCTCTATGTGATCGCCCGTCAGGATGCCGTACGAGAGGTGATGGATCTCTCGGGACAGCGCTCCATTGAAATCAATAACATGATGATTTTGGGCGGCTCGCGGATCGGGGTGCAGATCGCCTCGGCTCTTGAAGAGGATATGAACATCAAGTTGGTGGATTACAACGCCGAGAAGGCCTATCGCCTGGCCGAGCTCTTGGAGCGCACGCTCATCATCAACGAAGATGGCCGTAATACGGAGGCGATGCTCGAGGAGGGACTGGCCAATATGGATGCCTTTGTGGCGGTAACGGGGCGCTCCGAGACCAATATCCTGACGGCCATGCTGGCCAAGCGTATGGGGGTAAAAAAGGTGATAGCCGAGGTGGAAAACCTCAACTATATCAATCTGGCCGAGAGTATCGGCATTGATACGATCATCAATAAGAAACTGGTTACGGCCTCCAATATTTTCCGCTTTACGATGTCGACCGACGTGCAGGCCATCAAGTGCCTGACGGGTAGTGATGCCGAGGTTTTGGAGTTTATCGTGAAGCCCAACTCACCTGCCACGAAAAGCCGTATCCGCGATCTGGACTTCCCCTCGGATGCCATTATCGGCGGAGTGGTGCGTGGTGATAAGGCCTTTATTGCGGTGGGGGCTACCGAGTGCCAGGCCTACGATCGCGTGGTGGTCTTTGCCCTGCGCGGTTCGGTGGCCAAGGTGGGCTATTACTTCAACTAACCAACTTAAACAAACAAAAGGTGGGATTGCGGGATAAGATAACACGCCTCTGGTTCTCGGGACGCTTGCGCGAGATTGATCGCCTGCGCCGCGAGCCCCTTGCCGTGCAACAACGGGCCTTTGAGGAGCGCCTCAAAAAGGGCGCCTTTACAGCCTTTGGTCGGGCACACTCCTTGGCCGGGGTGCGGAACTATGAAGCCTTTGTAAGAGCGGTGCCGACCTTCGATTACGAGGCCTTCAAGCCTTGGGTCGAGCGGATGCTCGCGGGCGAAAAGAGTGTCGCCTCCGAAGGGGTGGTGCACGCCTTTGCCCGCTCGTCGGGAACCACCTCCGACCGCAGCAAGTATATCCCCATCACCGACGAGTCGGTTCGTCGCAACCACGCCCGCGGCATGCAGGATGTGGCAGCGCTCTATCAGGCGGCCAATCCCCGTTCGCGGGTACTCGATGGTCGTATTCTCACCCTCGGGGGCTCCTGCACCGTGGAACAGGGTAATCTGGTGGGCGACCTCTCGGCCATTATCTATAGCAAGACCCTCCCCTGGAATCGCCTGACCTGCGTTCCGGGGCCACAAATAGCACTTGAACCCGACTTCGCCCGCAAGAGTGAGGCCATCGCCCGCCACTGCTCGAAAATCGACGTGCGCTCCTTTGCCGGCGTTCCCTCGTGGAATCTGGAATTGATGCGTACGGTGCTGGACTGCACGGGGAGGTCGAATCTCAAGGAGGTGTGGCCGCGGTTGGAGTGTTTTGCCCACGGGGGAGTCTCCTTCTCGCCCTATCGAGAGGCCTTTCGGCGCCTGATCCCCTCCGCCGATATGCACTACATGGAGACCTACAACGCCTCGGAGGGTTTCTTTGCCATTGCCGACGACCTTGAGCGTGAGGATATGTTGTTGATGCTCGATTACGGTACCTTCTACGAGTTCCGTCAGGGGGAGCAGATTGTTCCCCTGGAGGGGGTGCGTGTGGGTGAAACCTATGCCCTGATTATCACCTCGAACAACGGTTTGTGGCGCTACGAGATTGGCGATACGGTAACCTTTACCTCGGTCGATCCCTACCGTATTCGCTTTGCGGGGCGTACCCGCCAATTCCTCAATGCCTTTGGCGAGGAGGTGATTGTGGATAATGTGGAGCGTGCCCTGGAGGAGGTGTGCGGCCGTATGGGGGTTGAGGTGGAGGAGTATACGATTGCTCCGCGCTTTATGACCCTGAAGAGTCAGGGGGCTCATGAGTGGGCCGTGGAGTTCCGCCGTGCACCCGAAGATTTGGAGGCCTTTGCCACGGCCTTGGATGAGGCCCTGCGCCGCATCAACTCCGACTACGATGCCAAACGCCTGACAACGCTCGATGAGTTGGTGATCCACCCCCTTAAACCGGGTAGTTTCCGCCGCTGGATGCTCTTGCGTGGGAAGAACAAAGTTCCCCGCATGATGCAAGAGCGCCGCGTGTTGGAGGATCTGCTTGAGCACTTTACTAACCGATAAGAAGAGACAAAAAACAGAGATAGATCATGTATATTGCAATTGCCGGAAATATCGGCAGCGGAAAGACCACGCTGACCGAGATCCTGACCAAGCGCTACGGCGCCAAGGCCTACTACGAAGAGCCCAACAACCCCTACATCGGAGACTTCTACGAGGATATGAAGCGGTGGTCGTTCCACCTTCAGATCTCCTTCCTCGGCAGTCGCATCCGGCAGACCCAGGAGATGCTGGCCGATCGTTCGGGCGATATCTTTCAGGATCGTACGATCTATGAGGATGCCCACATCTTTGCCGACAACCTCCACCGCATGGGGCTGATGTCCTCGCGCGACTGGGATACCTACATGCGCATATTTGATCTGGTTACCAACCTGGTGCCCCAGCCCGATCTGTTGATCTATCTTCGGGCCAGCATCCCGACGCTCATTACCCAGATTCGCCGCCGCGGCCGCGACTATGAGATGAATATCGACGAGGATTACTTGCGTCGTCTCAATGAGAAGTATGAGCACTGGATCACCGATATCTACAAAGGACGTGTGTTGGTGATTGATAAGGATACCGACGACTTTGTGGCCGACCCTACGATCATCGAGCGCATCTGCGCGGAGTTGGATGCCCTGAAGCAGAACGAAAAGCGGTAGCCGTGGTCGGCCCGGATGGAAACCATGCAGCTGCCCGAGAAGTTTTGTGAGCGTGTGCGTCGTGAGCGCGGTAACGAGGAGGCCGAGGCCCTTTTTCGGGCCCTGGATAGCGAATCGCCGACCGCCATTCGTCGCCATCCCCTGAAGGGGAGTGCGGCCCCCGAAGCGGAGCCCATCCCCTGGTCCGAGTGGGGTGGTTACCTTGCCGAGCGCCCCTCCTTTACGCTCGATCCCGCTTTCCACGGGGGCGCCTACTATGTGCAGGAGGCCTCGTCGCAGTTTGTGGGGCGTCTCCTGCGCGATGAGCCGCTTAAGGGGGCACGTCTGCTCGACCTTTGTGCTGCCCCGGGTGGAAAGAGTACGCTCTATGCTTCGCTGCTGGGAGAGCAGGGGTTGGTGGTTGCCAATGAGGTGGATCGTCGCCGAGTACAGGTACTTGCCGACAATGTGCGCAAGTGGGGGACGGGTAATCTGGTTGTGACGACCAACGAGGCTGCGCGTTTCGAGACTTTGGAGGAGTGGTTCGATGTGGTGGCCGTGGATGCTCCCTGTTCAGGTGAGGGAATGTTTCGCCGACTTCCCGTCTCGCGCGAAGAGTGGAGCGAGGAGGGGGTGTTGCGCTGTGCCCATATTCAGCGTGAGATCCTCCCTTCGGCTTGGCGGGCCCTTCGTCAGGGTGGCCTCTTGCTCTATAGTACCTGTACCTTCAACCGCATGGAGGATGAGGGGGTCTTGGAGGCCTTCTTGGAGGAGTGGGGCGAGGAGTGTGAAGAGGTGGAGCCCATCGCCGAGGCCTCCGAGTGGGGGGTGGAGATGGGTCGGGTGGGCCCCTTTCAGACCTACCGATTTCTGCCCCATAAGGCGCGTGGCGAGGGCTTTTTTGTGGCCGTGGTGCGCAAGGCGGGGGAGGCGCCTCGCAGGGAGTTGCGCCGCCGAAAGGGGGCCAAGAGCGGCGGAGCGCTACGTTCGGTGGAGAGGAGTGATGCGGCCGAACTCTCGCGTTGGATCCATGGAGCCGACGAGCGGAAATTCTACCGCGCCGGCGAACAGCTCTACTCCTGCCGCGGTGATCATTATGGCGCCATCGAACAGTTGAGCGAGGTGCTCAGTGTGGTCTACTCGGGGGTGGCCATGGGGGAGATCTTCAAAGGAGTTCTGCGCCCGGATTGGGCCTTGGCCTTAGCTGTCGATCTTCGACGCGAGGCGGTGGCCGTAGCCGAGTGCGACCGCGAGGCGGCCTTGGAGTTCCTGCGCAAGGGGGATGTTCGCCCCGAATGGTTTGCCGAGGGGGTGAATCTGCTCACCTGCGAGGGGGTGGCCCTGGGCTTTGTGAAACGCATTGGAGGACGGGTGAATAACCTCTATCCCAATGCATTGAGAATTTTGAACAAGTAAAACTACAGATATGGAAATTAAAAAGTTGTTCTACTCGATGGGTGAGGTGTCGGAGATGTTCGACGTAAATCCCTCGCTGATCCGCTACTGGGAGTCGCAGTTCGATGTGCTGCGGCCGAAGAAGAATAAGAAGGGTAACCGTCTGTTCCGTCCCGAGGATGTCGAGACCCTGAAGGTGATCTACCACTTGGTCAAGGAGCGTGGTATGACCCTCGAAGGGGCCAAGAAGGCTCTCAAACAGAACAAGGGGGCCATCTCGCGCGACAGCGAACTGTTGGAGCGTCTGCAACGCGTGCGTGCCCTGCTGGTCGAGGTGCGCGAGGATCTCAAGGCCACCGACGAGGAGCTCCTTGTGGAGGAGGCTTCGGTAGCCCCCGCGCGTAAAGTATCCAATAAGCCCAAGGAGGCAGAAGAGGGTGCCGCCGAGCGTCCGAGTCGCCGTCCGCGGGTGCGCAAACAGCAGCCCTCGGCCGATAAGGAACTCTTTGCCTTCTACGAACAATCCCTATTCCAGAACAACCATGACCATTAGCGACGTTATTGCTCCGATCGAGGCCTTTGCTCCCCTTGCATTGCAGGCCTCCTACGATAACTCGGGCCTGATTGTGGGCCGCCTGACCGATACGGTGGAGGGGGTACTGCTTGCTGTTGATGTAACCGACAGCGTACTCGATGAGGCCGAGGCTGTGGGGGCCAATTTGGTGATTACCCACCATCCGCTTGTTTTTCACCCGCTTAAGCGTTTCAACTCCGAGGGCTATGTGCAGCGTTGTGTCGAGCGGGCCATCCGCCGTGGGATCGCTCTCTATGCCTGCCATACGAATCTCGACAGCGCCCCCTATGGGATGAGTTGGTACCTGGCCCATAAGCTCGGGGTGGAGCAGTTGCAGGTGCTCGAGCCCCACAAGGAGAACCCCGAGGCGGGCTTTGGAGCCGTGGGGGTGTTGCCCGAGCCGCGTCCCATGGTTGAATTTCTTTCGGAGCTCCGTTCACGCCTTGGCGTGGGGGCACTGCGCCATAGTGCAATCTGCCAATCCACCGTGCGGCACATTGCCCTCTGCACGGGTTCGGGAGGCTCACTCATGGAGGAGGCTCGCCGCCACGAAGTCGACCTCTATATCACTGCCGACCTGAAATATAACGACTTTATGACCCCCGACGGCGACTTTGTAGTGGCTGATGTGGGCCATTTTGAGAGCGAATATTGCGCAATCGACATTTTATTTGATGTTTTATCAAAAAAAATGTTTACCTTTGCGGTTCGCAAGAGTGAACGCTCTTCGAATCCGATACACTATTTGGTCTAAACTTAACACGAAAATATGGCTACAAAGAAAACTACTGAGGTTGACTATTCGATGCAGGAGAAGATCATCGCTCTCTATGAGTTGCAGAAGATCGATTCGCAGATCGACGAGGTGAACAAGGTAAAGGGTGAACTGCCCTTGGAGGTTCAGGATCTGGAGGACGAAATCGCCGGCCTCAAAACGCGCGTTGCCAATATCAACGCCGAGGTTGATGAATTGAAAAACCTGACCAATCAGCGCCGCCGTGAGGTGGATCAGGCCAAGTTGCTGATCGCCAACTACAAGGAGCAGCAGAACAACGTGCGCAACAACCGCGAGTTTGATTCGCTGACCAAGGAGATCGAGTACCAGGAGCTGGAGATCGAGTTGGCCGACAAGCGCCTGAAGGAGTATGCAGCCGGCATGAAGGCCAAGAAGGCCCTGGTAGACGAGGCCGAGGAGGTGATCTCGGAGCGTTCGAAGGATCTCGAGGCCAAGCGTGCAGAACTCTCCTCGATCGAGGAGGAGACTGCCCAGCAGGTTGAGGAGCTCTCCACGAAGGCCGAGGAGGCCAAGGCCCGCATCGACGAGCGTCTGTTGGTGGCCTACGAGCGTATTCGTCGCAGCGTACGCAACCACCTGGCGGTTGTAACCGTGAAGCGTGATGCTTGCGGCGGCTGTTTCAACCACATTCCTCCCCAGCGTCAGGCCGAGATCCGTCAGGGAAAGAAGATCATCGTTTGCGAGTATTGCGGACGTATATTGGTGGCTGATACCGATATGTAATTTTGTGGGGTGAGTTTCACCCTGCCGTGCTTGCCTCGAATGGAAAATCCGTTTTGGGATTTTCCATCCGGGGCAAACTTTGTTAAGGAGGGGCGTAAGCCCTTGAATGGGGACTCCGAGAAGAGACTTTTACCCGTCATTCGGTCCCTTCCTCTCTTTGCGGGTTTGTCCCTTTTGGTGATGAAAAAAAAGGGGTTCGTTGATTTTATTTTAATAATAGGTAGGGTGTTATTATTTTTGCACGTGAATAACCAGACTTTTCGACATAATGACCAAGAAGTTCAATAGAATAATCTCTGAGAGTTCCCTTGCAAAGGGGCTTGTTGGCGGGCTGCTCTGCTCCCTCCTGGTGGGATGTAGTGAGGGGGTTGAGCCCCTTTCGCCGCAACCGCAGGGTGGGGTAGAGGTACACGTGGCAGTACCGGCTGCGGGTAGTCGAGCCGAGATCGAAGAGAACGGTGCGGTGACGCGCTGGTCGTCGGATGATCGCATTGCGCTTTGGGCCGAGGCTGATGGCGCCTTTACGCTCGAAGCCAAACCCTTCTCGCTTTGGCACTTTACGGATGCCTACTCTACGGCCTACTTTACGGCGGTGGTTGATCCGATGCCTGAGCGTACTTACACCTACTATGCGGCCTATCCGCTCCCCGAGGAGCAGCAGGGCACGCAGCTGACCTATACGCTGCCCGCCGTGCAGAAGGGCACTTCGCGTATTGATCACACCCTGATGGTGGCAGAGCCCGTTGAGGCGGGATCGCTGACCGCCTCCAAGGAGGAGATAGCCCTCTCGTTCCGCCATAAGTTGCACCTCATCAAGATCACGATTCCCGAGGCCAAAAACCTGCTCGGCAAGCCCGTAAAGCGCCTGGAGATCACCTTCCCAGTAGCTGTTACAGGGCGCTTGACGCTCGATCTTGCCGCGCCCGATGAGCCGGTTACGCTGAGCGAGGGTGAACGTGTGCTCAACCTGGAGTTTGATGAGCCGGTCGATGCCGGAGATGTGGTGTGGGCTGTGATCGCTCCGGTGGATGCTTCGGCGGGAATGATCTCCTTCAGAGCCTACTCCGAGGAGGATGAGTCGGAGTTGATCTCGACGATGGGTAAGCGCTTTGAGGAGGGACATACGACCCCCATTCGTCTGACGATTCCCTCCTTTAGAAAGCTCACCCGCCTCTACTTCTCGGTGGGACAGAACAACTTGGGTGAGACCATCGAAAATATCACCATTACGGCTCCCGCAGGGGTAACCTTCCCCGATGGCAGCTCCATGAAGAGTTTTGCGGCCAATGAGGATAACCTCTACGAATACCTCTATGAGGGTGTATTTACGGATAACCTCTCGGGAAAGAACTTTACGATGACCTTCGAGTCGAAGAGTGCGATCGTTACGCAGCCCTTTGTGATGCCGCAACTCAGCCTCTATGAGCGCAATACGATTCCGGCAGTGGATGTTCCCTACCTCTACTTTGAGGACTTCTCCACCATTGGTGGTTACAACGATAACGGTTCGGGTGGAAGAAACCTCGACAGCTCGGGTAGTGCGATCAACGATACCTTCCGTGTGAGCGGTTGGACGGGTAACCAGACCTACGGTACGGCGGGCAAGGCTATCGCGTTGCGTACACGTCGAGAGACCGTGGCCGAGTATTGCGGCCGCCTCGATTCGCCGGCCCTCTCGCTACTGAAGCCCAATGCTTCGGTAACGGTAAGGGTGAGCTTCGATTACGGATTCTCGTCGGAGCATGCTGCCACCGAACTGAAGATGCACACGGGTTACACGACCACCCAGGGGGGTATCTCGGGTGATGACAGCATCTCGAACCGCACGGAGATCACGGCCGCGGATCGCTCGGGTTCGATGGATAATGTAAACCATAGCTATACGGCCGAGTACAGCGGATTTACCCCGCAGCACCGTCTTTCGTTCGGTCTCTATTCGACCTACGATTTCGGAACCAATGGTTGGGCTTCGTATAACCACTGGCTCTATATTGACAATATACGTGTCTCGATTGTGGAATAAATTGAAGAGTAATAATAAACAAACCAATTCATTATGAGAAAACTTTTATTTGGATGCAGCCTTGTGGCCGTGCTCTTTTTGGGAGCCTGCCAGAAGGATGACACCCGCCTCTCGATCGAAGAGGGGTATGGCCTTCTGCAACTTCGCGGTGAGGCTTCGAGTGAGGTGTTGACCCGAGCCCAGGTGGATTTCACCGTGCCCGAGGTGGCCGACTTCTCGCTCTCGATTCAGGGCAGCGACTATGCCCAGAGCTGGGAGCACTTCTCGGATTTTGTTTCGGCCGACAACAAGCTCATGGCCGGCGACTACACCGCCTCGATTGCCTGGGGTAATCCCGCCGAGGAGGGGGTAAACAAGCCTGCCTATGTCGGCTCGACCCCCTTTGTGATCTACTCGCAGCAGGTAACCCAGGCCTCCATCACGGCCAAGTTGGCCAATGCGCAGGTGTCGGTTTGCTTCACCGAAAAGTTCCTGGGCTACTTCCACGACGCCGTCATCACGCTTAAGACGGCTGCCGGTAGTGAGTTTGCCTTTACGCCCGAGGCTGCCGAGAGCGTATTTGTAGCTCCGGGCAACTTCACCCTTACGGGTAGTGCGCTCAAGCAGAACGATGCGCAGATCACCTTCCCCGAGCGTACGATGCAGGCCAAGGCGCAGTATCGCTACACCTACACCTACGACATGTCGACGGCCGGATCGGCTACCGTGACGATTCGCCTGGATGATACGGTCATCGAGGAGATTGTGATCGAAGAGGAGCTCAATCCCGAGTCCTAATTCCCTCATCCCTAACGAAATTAAAACGAACGATAAGTATATGAAAAAGTTTTTACAGATTGCTTTCGTGTCCCTCTTGTCGATTGCAACCCTTGCGGCTTGCAAGAGCGAGAAGACCGATTTCAATGGCAACGAGCCCATCGTATTGGGTGATACGGGCTACCTCTCCTTTGGGGATGAGGGTTTGACGGTGATTACCGATACGGAGATTGTTCGCTCGAGCGTAGTGAATACCGATAACTTCACCTGCACGATCCTCAGCGATGAGAACGGTGAGCAGGTAATGCAGTTCCTCTATGGCGAGCGTCCCACGCAGCCCATCGAACTCAAGGTGGGTTCCTATAAGCTGGTGATCTCGTCGGGCGATACCCCCGCTGTGGAGTGGGAGAGCCCCGTTTATGGTGCTACGGTTCCCTTCTCGATTGTGAAGGGGGAGACCAACACGCTCGATGTGATCAAGTGCAAACTCACCAACATCAAGGTTACGGTGGGGTATGATGTGGATCTCTACAACCTCTTGGAGGCCGGATCGAAGAGCGATGTTACGATCGGGGCCAACAAGATGGAGTTCCCCTATACGGAGACGCGTGCCGCCTACTTCTATGCTCCCGAGAGCGAGAACAGCATGGTGGTTGATATGGCGTTGAACTATGCCGGTAAGAGCTCGAAGATGTCCACCACGATCCAGGGCGTGAAGGCCGGTCAGTGGCGTAAGATTACGATCAATATGCCCCACGTGAACGAGGGAAATGTGGTCTTTACGATCACGATCGAGACCCTTACGATCGACGAGGAGATTATCGTGGATGTGGCCGAGATCGCCCTGAGCGAGGAGACGATCGACGATGGCCCCGTGGTGAACCCCTTGGCTCCGATCATCTCGTGGACGGGTCACGACCTGAACGAGACCTTCCAGCTCAAGGCTTCGCACTTCGACCAGGATGGCAACTGCACGCTGCCTGTGGTGATCGACGTGAATGCCAACCAGAGCACCTTCACCTCGTTTGTCGTGCATATTGAGTCGACCTCCGAGGCCTTCATGCAGTCGCTTACTTCGATGAACTTCAAGCAGGAGTTCGATATCTGCCAGGTAACGGCTTCGAGCGATCCGAATCTCAATACGGCCCTCTCGATGGTGGGTATCCCCACGGGCTCGAAGGTGGCCGGCAAGGAGAGTGTTTCGGTGCCCCTGACCAACCTGATTGGTCTCCTCTATGGCTATACGGGTACGCACACCTTCACCCTCACGGTAACGAATGCCGAGGGCCACACCTCCACGCAGCCGATCGTGATGTTGGTGAACCCCGCCACGGAGGATGGTGCTACGGATGCTCCCTCGATCGTATGGCGCAATAACGATATCGACCAGATCCACCAGGTGGATGCCTCGTTGGAGGTAATTATCGACGTGACGGCTACTGCCGGTATCGCCGATATGGTGATCGACATCGACTCGGATATTCTGACGGCTGATGTGCTGGCCGATGTGGGTCTTGCTTCCCACCTCGACCTGATTAACCCGGGTGAGTTGGCCGAGCCGCTCACCGACTTGGGCTTCCCGACGGGAGATGCCGTGAAGAATCAGACTTCGCTTTCGTTCGATATCTCGCTCTTCATGGGTATCTTGGCCGACTTCGGTGCGAGCGGCGACTCCTACTATGCCGACTTTATCCTCAAGGTAACGGACAACAACGGAGTCTCGACCACGAAGACCCTGCAACTGCGTATTAACTAAAAATGGCTACAACAATGCGAAATATACATCACATCTTTGTTGCACTCCTCGCCCTCCTCTTTGCCTCGTGTGCAAAGAGCGAGGTGGAGATGCCTCAGGCAGCCGGCATGGGTGCCGTAGCCTTTAACATTGAGGCCCAGACCCGTTCGGGTGAGTATGATCCGATGGATTATTGCACGCTGCGCATCTATAGCCAGGAGGGTCTTGTGCGTAAGTACACCTCGCTGGAGGAGATCCCGCAGGTGCTGAATTTGGTGGCCGGCAACTATACGGCCGATGTGGAGCTTGGTGACGGTGCCCTGGCCTCGTTTACCTCGAAGAGCTACCATGGCGAACAGCCTTTCGAGGTGGTAGCCGGTGCCCAGACCCCCGTGGAGGTGGTTTGCCAAGTGCGTAATGCCACCGTGGAGGTGAACTACGATGAGTCGGTAGCCGCCAACCTCGAGGCCGAATTCCTGACCTCGGTGGTGCTCTACGATGCCTCCTCGACGCTCGACTTTACGGCTTCGGGCGAGGGTTACTTCCTACCCGAGAGTGAGGGCGAAGAGCTGAGCTGGAGCTTCAAGGGAAACCACCCCGAGAAGGGCGCCATCACCAAGGAGGGCACCATCGCCATCAAGGCCGGTGGTAAGTACCGCCTCAACTTCGCCTTCTCGCCCGATGCTACGGGACTGCTCAACTTCGAGATCGAGGTGGTGGAGCCTACTCCCGAGAACGGCGGCGATGTTATCATCTTCAGTCCTGAGCCCGTGATCAAGGGCGATGGCTTTGATATTGCCACGACGCAGGTGCTCTTCAATGCTTCACGAAAGGTGAGCGTTACCTCGCCCAATGCCTTGAGTGCCCTTACCCTCGAGGTCGATGGTCAGTTCTTCGATCTGGCCAACGCTACGGTGGAGGGTGTTACGGTGGTAAAGAGCGATGACAAGAACTGGAGCATCGAGATCAGCGATGCCTTCTTCTCGCCCTTTGTGGGTGGTGATCATGCCCTGAACTTCACGGCAACCGACGTGGAGGGGGGTACGGGACGTGCTACGGCCACCTTTACCACGCAGGGTATCGTACCTGCCACGGCGGCCGATTGCAACCTCTGGACCAATACGGGTGCTATTCATGTGAAGATCTACGATCCCAACATTCAGAGTGTGGCGGTGAAGATGCGTCGCGCAGGTGGCGAGTGGTTTACCTACACGGCTACGCGCAGCGATGAGAGCACCTTTACGGCAGTGGTGGAGCCCGAATGGGCCGCAACGACCAACTCGGCCGGAGCAACAGCCTACAAGCCCAACACGGCAACGGGTATCTTTGCCAATGCCTCCTACGAGGCCCGTGCCATCATCGATGGCGTGGAGAAGAGCGCCACGGCAGCCTTCGCTACGACGGTCAGCCAGCCGATTCCCTATGCCGACTTTGAGGATGGGTCGATCTCCTGCTTCTCGAAGTCCAACAGCAACGCTCCCTTCTGGGGATCGGGTAACAACACCTTCAAGAGTTCGCTCTGTGTACAGTCGACCTTCAGCGGTATGGGTGGTTCGCACTGTGTGAAGATGCAGACCTCGGCTACGCTGGGCTACCTGGCCTCGGGTAATCTCTTTACAGGCCGCTTCCTCTTCGATATGGGATCGCAGACCGGTACGGTATGTTTCGGTCAGGACTACGATTGGAAGGCCCGTCCTTCGGCCATCCGCTTCAAGTACCACGCTACGGTGGGCAAGGCGACGATGAATAAGTATAAGGACGAGTCGGGTGTCTACCCTGTAAAGGAGGGTGAGCAGGATAAGGCGCGTGTCTATGCCATGATCGTGGATTGGTCGTCGCAGCCTGAGGTAACGTCGGGTAGCGGTCAACCTACGGGTTGCTTCGATCCCGCCGGTATCACCTCGCTTCCGGCCGGTAAGGTCATTGCTGCTGCCGTGTTGATGATCGACAGCTCGACCTCGGACAGCTCGATGGTAACCGCCGAGGTTCCCTTCATCTTCTACGACAAGATCACCAAGCCCACGGCAACCTACAAGTTGGTGATCGCCGCAGCCGGTAACGCCTATGGCGACTACATGTGCGGTTGTGAGGATAACTGCCTCTATGTGGATGATTTCGAGTGGGTTTACTAACCCTGTCGAAAAGTGAAAATCAAGGGCCGCCTGCTTAACCTTCTGGTTGAGCAGGTTGCCTGCATTAAACGCTTAAACCTATAAAGAATGGGTAAAATGCTTCGATTTTTCCTCTTGATGCTTCTGCTGCTACCCGCTGTCGGGGAGCTTGCAGCCCAGGAGATCGAGAGCGATCGACCGGATACGTTGACGATCAACCAGCGTCGTGAGATGCGTGGTCTGACCTCGCGTTCCAACCTCTTCGTTCCGAAGGGGCAGTGGATATTTGGCGGTGCAGCCTCCTACTCGACCCATACCAATTCGAGCTACGATTTTCTGGTGGTCGAGAATATCAATTCGGATGGCTATACGGTGAAGGTGAGCCCCTTTTTGGCCTATGCCATCAAGGATAATATGGCCATCGGAGCCCGCTTTATCTACTCGCGTACCTTCTATAAACTCGACTCGGCCGAACTGAAGATGGGCGACGAAGATACGGGTATCAACCTCAGTGTGGATGGCTACTATGTGCTGCGCCACTCCTACGAAGGGGCTGTTACCTGGCGCAACTACATCCCGCTGGGGCGTAGCAAGCGCTTTGCCATCTTTACCGATATTCAGTTATCGGCCGGCGGCATCCAGGGAAAGTATGCCGAGGGACAGCCCGTACGCGGCACCTTCGAGCGGGGCTACTCGGTGGGTCTGGGTGTAACGCCCGGTTTGGTGGCCTTCGCTACGAACAATATGGCCCTCGAGGTGAGTGTCGGTGTGATGGGTATCTCCTATTCACATATCGACCAGGTACATAACCAGGTAACGACCGGCTCACGCTCGTCCAGTAACATGAATTTCAAAGTCAACATCTTCTCCTTGGGATTGGGTGTGGCCTTTTACCTCTAAAGCAGCAGAAGGATGATGAAAAAGATGATCTATTTGACAGCTCTGATGCTGCTTTGTGGGATCCTTGGCTTGCAGGCCGAAGTGAGGGTGAACGGTGAGCTGACCGATTCACCGGCCTGCCCGAAGGCCGATACGCTCTCGTTGAGCGAGATGATCAACCCCACCGGGGAGGTGGCGAAACCTTCGGATGAGAAGGCCTCGCGTTTCTTGCCGATGCGTCGCCGTATCGACCGCGAGATAGATAAGAATAAGTTTGTCTACAAGGGCGAGGTGATGATGGGTCTTTCGGCCTCGTATGCCACTCTCTCGAGCGAAGATTCGGATTTCCTGTTGGTACTGGAGCATATCGACGCCGACGGATCGGTGGCTACGATCAAGCCCTATGTGGGTTATGCCTATAAAGACAATCACGCTGTGGGTGTGCGTTTTGGCTATACCCACCTGCGGGGCGACATCTCGAACCTGGGCTTCAACCTGGGTGAGCAGAACGACCTCTCGGGAGCACTCGAGGATATGGCCTTCGATAGCGATAACTTCTCGTTTGCCATCTTCCACCGCTCCTATGTGGGAATTGATACCAAGGGGCGTTTCGGCGTCTTTGGTGAGTTGGAGGCGGCCGTGCATAGCGGTACTTCGCGCTTCAGCTACCTCTCGGGCGATGAGATAAAATACAGCAATAGCGACAATATCAAGTTCAAACTCTCGTTTAATCCGGGAGTAGCGGTCTATATCTTCCCCAACGTCTGCGGTACGCTCTCGTTCGGACTGGGTGGCTTGCAGTATGCCAAGGTAACGCAGCGTGACGATGCCGGACAGAAGGTGGGATCGAGGGAGGCCTCCAAGTTGCGCTTCCGTCTGAATTTGGCCGATATCAACATTGGTGTAACCGTCCACTTGTGGGACAAGAAAAAGCAGAAGCGATGAGAACGTTGTTGACCCGATTGGGGCTCTTGAGCCTGCTAATAAGCCTGAGCTCCTGTATTGAGAACGATATTCCCTATCCGGTGGTGGAGCTCGAGATCACCCGCCTGGAGGGGGAGGGTTTTCAGCCCCGTCTCTTCGATCGAGAGAACCGTACGATCTACCTCACACTCGAGGAGCAGACCGATCTGCGCAAGGTGCTCTTTTCGGAGTATGCACTCAACCACGAAGAGGCCACCTCGTCGGTCGATTTGCGGGGTAGTTTCGATTTGAGAGCACCGCTCTATGTTACCCTGAGCCTCTATCAGGATTATCTGTGGACGATTCTGGCCGAGCAGGAGATTGCTCGTAGCTTTACGGTGGAGGGGCAGATCGGTGCCACGGAGTGGGATCTGAAGAACCATATTGCCCGAGTTTATGTCCCCGAGGGGGATGCCGACCTGAGCAACATCACCGTAACCTCGCTCAAACTCGGCCCCGAGGGGATTACCGAGATGACCCCTTCGATCGAGGAGCTCACCTCGTTTGAGAGTGTACGCTATGTCGATATTCGCTACCACGGCGATATTGAGGAGCGCTGGTACCTCTATGTCGAGCCTACGGAGCTGAAGGTGGAACTCACGGCTGCCGATGCCTGGAGCCGCGTGATCTGGCTCTATGGCGCAGGTAAGAGCGGCGCCGAAATGGGCTTCCGCTACCGCAAGGTGGGTGACGAGGCCTGGAGTGAGGTGCCTGAGGTGCAGGTGGATGGCGGAACCTTCACGGCCTGCCTGCGTGTGGAGGAGCTCACCTCCTACGAGGTGCTGGCCTACTGCGGCGAGGATCTCTCGCCCGTTAAAAGTGTAACGACACAGGGAATTGAGCAGTTGCCCAACTGCGGCCTGGAGGAGTGGTCGGAGAGGGATGACATTGTCTACCCCTACGCCGCCGATGATGAACCCTTCTGGGGATCGGGTAATGTGGGAGCCAGTGTGGCCAATGCCACCCTGACACAGAAGAGCGAGGATGCACGTCCCGGGAGCGAGGGCCTCTGGTCGGCCCGCCTCGAATCGCTCTTTGCCAATGTGATGGGCCTGGGTAAGTTTGCTGCCGGTAACCTCTATACGGGAACCTATGTGCGCAATGTGGGTACGGATGGTATCATCACCTTTGGCCGGCCCTTCACGCTCCGCCCCACGGCCCTGCGCCTCTGGCTCAAGTATAACTGCGGCGAGGTGGATAAGATCAAACGCCTGCCTGCCGGTTCGACGCTGGAGTCGGGAGATCCCGATACGGGGTCGATCTATGTGGCTTTGGGTACTTGGACGAAAGAGAAGTATGGCTACTCGCCCGATAAGGGAACACCGGTGCTCTATGGCGACGACAGCTCCCCGATCTGTATCGACACGCGCCACGAGTCAACCTTCTTTGATCCGCATGGGGAGGATGTCGTGGGCTATGGCGAGTTGTTGATGGACTACTCGGTGGAGGGGTGGCAGCAGATTACCATCCCGATCCACTACACGGCAACCGATATTGTGCCGACCCATATTGTGGTGGTCTGCTCCGCTTCGCGCCTGGGCGACTACTTCACGGGGTCGACCAAGAGCCTGCTCTATGTCGATGATCTGGAGTTGATCTACGAGTAACGAAAGGCTGTTGCGCTTTGCAACAAAAGCAAAAACGGGAGTTTCGGGAGACGAAAACTCCTGTTTTTGCGTTGATAGGGAGAGCAATGTGCCACTTTTTTTTCAAAGGAGGCGGTTTTTTGCTCGGCTTTTGGTATATTTGCAGAAATTTTGTGAAAACTTCAGATGATGACCAAACTCTTGACTGCTCTCCGTTGGCAGATGCTGGCAATGACCTTTCTTGCCGTTGTTGGTTTTGTCGCTTGTAGCGATGATGACGATGTGATCGTACCTACCATCACGATCCACTCGCAGGCCCTCTATATCCTCACCCCCGAGACGACCTCTACGGTGCGATTCACCACCTCCAAGGCGGTGTCGGTCAGCGTTACGGCAATGCCCGTGGGTTGGACGGTGGAGGCCAATATCTCGACGGGTATCATCTCGGTAACCTCGCCGAAGGCTGATGACCCCAACTGCGAGAATTCCGGTGATGTGGTGATTCACGCCTACTCCGAGAGTGGCTATACCACCTCGGCCACCCTCTATATCTCGCGAGAGGAGGCTGTCGATCTGAGCGAGCAGCGCTCGAATTGCTACATCATTACCCGGGCCGACGAGACCTTCAAGATCCCTGTAACGCGTAAGGGTGAGGGTGATGAGGTGATCACTCCCGCCTCGGTGGGGCTTGTGTGGCAGACTCCGGGGTCGCTCCTCTCGTTTGTCGACTCCTTCGAGGAGGGCTTCCTGAGCTTCCATACCATTCCCGATGGCGATGGGAATTTGCAGCCGGGTAACGCCTTGGTGGCGGCCTATGACGAGGCCGGTGAAGTGCTTTGGACCTGGCATCTTTGGATGACCGACAGTGCTCCCGAGGCCATCGGTCGCTATATGGATCGCAATCTGGGTGCCAACCACACCCTCCACGCCACACACGAGGAGATTCTGCAATCCTACGGTACCTACTACCAGTGGGGCCGCATGACCCCCTTTGTTCCCCCCGCCACTTATAACTGCGGTGATTCGCGTGATGCCTATATGTACTCGATCAGCTCCGCTGCCCTGCACTATATCACCTACGAACAGACCTCCTCGGAGGTGGATCCTGAGTGGGCTGTCAGCCATCCGCTGATCTACCTGTTGGGTAGCGAGGAGAGCCACTATGACTGGCTCTATGGCTCGACCGATGACCTTTGGAGTGCCGATAAAAAGAGCCTCTACGACCCCTGTCCCAAGGGGTGGCGTGTGGCCGAGAGCTTCGCAGGCTTCAGCCGGGTGGATAATCTCTCGGAGGATCCCGCCTTGTTGGCCGAGCAGTATGGTTGGACGTTGGATAATGGCACAGAGGAGCTCTTCTTCCCCGCTTGTGGCCGTCGCAGCTGGTTGCGTGGTCTGATCACCAATGTCAATACGATGGAGGTTCCCAAGCCCTGGATCGGTTACTATTGGACTGCCACACCGCAGGGAGAGGAGGCCGAGGCGATGTACTTCTCGCTCGATACGGAGGATGCCCGCCTCTCGGAGTTGGAGACCCAAGTGGCCTTGCCGCGAGCCAACGG
This sequence comes from uncultured Alistipes sp., assembly GCA_964600455.1. Taxonomy (GTDB): domain Bacteria; phylum Bacteroidota; class Bacteroidia; order Bacteroidales; family Rikenellaceae; genus Alistipes. The sequence continues at coordinate 18,999 of CAZRJU010000002.1, forward strand.
TATGCAGGTGCGCTGCGTGAAGGAGTAGTGAAGCGCGGCTTAATGCAAAAGATGAAGAGTTAGGAAGATGAGTAAGATAAAGATTGGCCTCTACGGCTTTGGTGTCGTGGGGCAGGGGATCTATGAGGTGCTCAAGAAGAGCCGTAATGCCCATGCTGAGATTGTGAAGGTGTGTGTGCGCTCGTTGGAGAAGCCGCGCCGTATCGTCCTTCCCGAGGGAATGCTGACCGATCGTGAGGAGGAGATCCTCGACAACCCCGAGATAAACCTGGTCGTGGAGGTGGTGGATAATGCCGAGGCCTCCTACCGGATTGTGAAGGGGGCTTTGGAGCGTGGTATATCGGTCGTGTCGGCCAATAAGGCAATGTTGGCCAACCACCTGCCCGAGATGATCGAACTACAACAAAAGAGTGGAGCCTCGCTCCTCTACGATGCCTCGTCATGTGGATCAATCCCGGTGATCCGAAATCTGGAGGAGTACTACGACAACGATCTGCTTTTGGAGGTGAAGGGTATCCTCAATGGCTCCTCCAACTATATCCTCTCGCGCGTGTTCGACCACAACTGTCCCTATCAGGAGGCGTTGCGTCAGGCCCAGGAGTTGGGTTTTGCCGAAAGCGATCCCACTTTCGATATCGAGGGCTTTGATGCACTTTTCAAACTGGTGATCATCACGGTACATGCCCTGGGTGAGTATGTTCATCCCGATCGCATCTTCACCTATGGTATCTCCACGATCCATGAGTCGGATATTCGCTATGCCCGCGAGAAACGGGTGAAGATCAAATTGGTGGCTCAGGTGGTCAAGGTGAGCGACGAGCACTTTACGCTCTTTGTGATGCCCGAGTTTGTGAGCCCGAAGAAGTATATCTACTCGGTGGATGACGAGTATAATGGCGTGGTGATCCGTGGTGAGTGCTACGATCGGCAGTTTATGTTCGGCAAGGGGGCCGGCAGTCTGCCTACCGCCTCCTCGATCCTGAGCGACATCATGGCTCGCGGCCACAACTACCGTTATGAGTATAAGAAGCGCCACTTTATGGATCGGCCCACCTACACGACCGATATCATGTTGCGTATCTATGCCCGCTATTCGACAACGCCTGTGCCCGAGTTGCTCCCCTTTACCAAGATTCACGAGCAGTATTTTAGCGCCGAGAGCAACTACCTGATTGGTGATATTCGCCTTGCCGATCTGATCGCTCACCGTGACGAACTTCGGGGGGAGGATCTTTTCCTGGCCAATATCCCGCAATTCTTCCTCGATCGGGACTAACGGTGGATTTATTAAAAAACATGGAGCATAATCCGTTTGGATTATGCTCCATGTTTTTTGTACGCATTAGTAATAAAATTAAACAGCAATTAAATAAAATTCACAAAATATTTTGAAAAGTTGAAAAATGGTTTTATCTTTGTGGTGTGAAGAGTGATAAAATTGAATTGTGTATGGAAAAAGTAAAACATTTGCCAAAGACCTGCCCGGCTTGTGATGGTCGCCTCAATATCACCATGTTGCAGTGTAGCGAGTGCGATACGCGTATCGAGGGGGAGTTTCCGCTGCCTGTCCTCTTGCGTCTGCCCATCCCCGAACAGCGCTTCCTGATGGCTTTCATCAAGGCCAGCGGCTCGCTTAAGGAGTTGGCTTCGCGTATGGGACTCTCCTATCCCACGGTGCGTAACCGCCTTGACGAACTCATAGCCCTGATCGAACGCTACGAGCAAGAGGAGAATACAAAGAAATAACCCCTTAAAACCAAAGCCTTATGAAGAAGTTACTCAATCCCTTTATCTATCTCTCGGGCGAGCGCTGTGCTGCCTATGGCGCTATCCTGATGATCTTTTCGGCCATTCTGGCCTGGCAGACCGATTTGTTGCTTGCCGCACCGCTCTCGATTTCGTTTGGTGAGATGGCCCTTTGGCGCACGACCTTGCGCTTTTTGATCTCGTGGGGAGTCTTTGCCCTGCTGCTCTATCTCTGGGCGTTGCTCCTTTCGAAGTCGAAGATTCGGGCCGTAGACCTCTTTGGTATGAATCTTTTGGCTCGTTCGCTGCCACTCTTTGTGTTGTTGCTGCTTTCGCTTTGGATGGCTCCGCTCATGCGACCTCTGATCCCGCAGATGGCGCAAGGGGTTATACCGATGGATCAACTGATGGCTGTGGTGATGCAGCCACGCATGATGATTGCCGGCCTGCTCTCTTGTGCCTCTCTGGTGTGGTATTTTATCTGGTGTTGGAAGGCCTTTACGCTCGCGGCCAACCTCAAGGGGGTATGGAGCGTTGTGGGCTTCATCCTGGCCTATCTGCTCTCGGAGTGGTTAGTCGGAGTTGTTTTCGGCTATCTTTAGCCAAAATCCGGTTGTAAGAAAAACGAAGAGGGTGCCCCTTTAATTCGGACGGGCAACCTCTTCGTTGTTTTTTCGAGGAGAACACTTGGGGGGAGTTATGCCTCTCGACGAAACTCCTCGAGTTGCGCCATAAAGGCTTCGGGCTCCTTGACCGAGACGATCAGACGGCTCTCGTAGATGTCGGTGATCTCAACGAGATTTTTCCACTCGGAGGCGTAGATGCGGATGCGTTCGATCTGTACCACATCGAGGTAGTAGCCGTAGTAACCGAAGAAACCATAGCCGCCAAAGAGGGGGATGAAGCCGCGTTGCTCCTTGGCCGGCAGAAGCCTCACGGAGGCGATCTCCGAGAGCGGGATCTCGGTGATGTCCATCAGACAGTCGATGCATAGGCGCTCCTTGTTGAGGCGTATTTTGCGCGGGATCGAGAGGGCCATCAACAGCAGCAGGGCTGCGATCGACGAGGTGAACCAGGCCGAGAGATAGCCCCCTTCGTAGAGGTAGTATAGGGCCACACCCAGCAGGGCAAAAACCACCACATAGCCACACGAAAAGAGGATTGTGCGGCGGCTGAAACGATATTTATAGATCTTCTCTTCCATCTTCCATCTCAAGCAAAGCCTCGGCGATAAGCAGATCCTCACGGGTTGTGATCTTCAGGTTGCGGCGCTCCCCCTCGTAGAGGGTGATCCGCTCCCCCAGACGCTCCACTACCGAAGCATCGTCCGTAAAGGCCGTATCGAAGGGTTGGTTGTAGGCGCGGCGCAGCAGATCGGTGGCAAAGAGCTGCGGGGTCTGTACGATACGCAGCCGGGAGCGATCCTCGTGCACCGATCCTTCGTCGCAAAGACGACGGTAGGAGTCGACGGGCGCTATGACGGGTACGGCCGTTGCATGGAGCGCAGCGCACTCCACACCGCGCCGAATCATCGCCGTCGAGAGCAGCGGGCGCACTCCGTCGTGGATGGCAATCAGTTCAACCCCTTCTCCCAAATCGAGCAACGCCTCGATACCGGCTTTTACCGAGTGGAAGCGCTCCTTTCCCCCTGCGGTGAGGGTATGGGGGGCCACTTCAAAGCGGGCCGAGAGGTTTTTCCAATAGGGGATCTGCTCCTCGGGCAGTACCACGACAATCGGCTCCTTGGGCAGAGCCTCCGCAAAACGATTGATCGTCTCGGCCAGGAGGGGCTTTCCGCCCAAAAAGAGGAACTGTTTAGGAAGGGTGGAGCCCATGCGCTTGCCACTCCCTCCGGCCACAATCACAATACCGGTTCTTATCTTCTCCATCGTAGTTTTTCGCCGAATCCTAAAGTGTTGTCGGTTAATTTCATCTCGTCGGGCTCCAACTGCCAGAGGTGCAGGTCGGCTAAGGCAGCATAGGGGAAGCGCTTGAGGTAGAGGCGGCGATTCTCCTCGCTTGCCTCAACGGCCCGGCCCGCAAGCTGAATCCCCTGCACACGCCCTACAATGCGGGTCTCGAGCACCACACTGGCTGCCACCTCTCTTCGCTCGGCCATGGCCTGTGCGTGGCGGGTCTCGGGGCCGGAGGTGAAGATCAGGGCTCCCGATTCGGGGTTGCAGGCATAGAAGCAGTTGGCACACCAAAGCCCCTTGTCGTCCGAGGTGGCCAGGGTGAGGACATGGTGGCGCTTCAGGAAGCGGATCATCGCCTCGGGAATCGCCCCGCTGAGAGGCTCCCGGTTACTCATGGTCTGCGGGGGTTACATCCCCTTTTGTGGGGATCATGGGCTTGGCGGCATCGAAGGCCACCGTATCACGCAGCGTGAGACGTTCGTTGTCGCTCTTGACCTCTCCGTCGAGTTCGGCCATCACCAAGGCCTTCACGTAGTTAAATACCTCCAGATTCTCCTCTTTGATCGGCTCGGAGGGCTCCTGCGGGATCTTCAATGGGTCGATCGGTGTGCCGTTACGCCATACGCGGTAGTCGAGGTGGGGGCCGGTCGAGGTGCCCGTCGAGCCGACATAGCCGATCAACTGACCCTGCGATACGTGGCTCCCCTGGTGGATTCCCTTGGCATAGCCGCGCAGGTGGAGGTAGCCGGTCATAAAGCCGCCGGCATGCTTGATCTTGAGGGTGTTACCACCGCCACCACCCCAGCCCTTGAAGGTTACCACGCCATCGGCCACGGCTACAACGGGTGTACCGGACGGGGCGGCAAAGTCTACGCCCGTGTGGGGGCGGTAGACCTTATGCACGGGGTGCAGACGTCGATAGGTGAACTTCGAGCTTACACGCGTGTACTTGAGTGGAGCCTTGAGCATCTGTTTGCGCAGGGACTGCCCGTCGGCCTCCCAATACTCCACACGCTTATTCTGGCGGAAGGGAATGGCATAGTAATCCTTGCCGTAGTGGGTGAACTTCACACCCCAGATACGCCCCACTCCGATCGAGGTGGTGTCGATAAACTTCTCGTCGTAGATCACCGTGAAACTATCCCCCTTTTGTACGCTGAAGAAGGAGACGGTCCATTGGTAAATATCCTCAACCTCGGCGGCCAAGGCGTAGGGCATCTGCCCGTCAACCATTGCCTGCCAGAGTGACGACTCGATCACGGCACTCCGCTTCTGGCGGCGCACCTCAAACTGCTTTTCGCCCAAGGTGATCGAGAGTGAGTCGATCTTCTCGCCCTGGTGGCTGTGGAATCCGAAGAGAACATATTGCGAGGTGTTACGCTCGTAGGCCAAAAAGTCGAGATGGGGCGTGTGGAGCGAATCCTCGTGGATGAAGGCTGTATAGGTATGATCGGCACGGATGTTTTTCAGGGGCCAAATCTCCTTGGCTTGGCGATCCAGACGGTCGATCTCCACGGCCGATACGCCGTAGCGGCTCAGGATCTTGCCCAAGGTTTCGCCGCTCTCCACCACGCCGCGTTCCACGCGATAGAGGTCGGCGTCAATGCCGTAAAGCAGATTTTTAGGGGCCTCTTCGCCGGCTCCCTCTCCTTCGGAGGAGTTCTTTCCACCCCAGCAACCGACCATGAGCAGTGCAAGGGCGCAACAGAGTATGTGGCTGTAATGTTTCATAGCGACAAAGTTACAAAAAAAACGGGAAAGCCCTTCCAAATATTGGGGGAAGTGGTCACTTTTTCGATTTTTATGCGCTCCCGCTACCGGAGGCCTATACGGTGGGTAAAGATTTTTAGGGAAAAGTTTGGCTATTCGGGGTTTTATCCCTACCTTTGAACAAAATATGGATTAAAGATTTTTGAGCGAACGAGATGTTGCGTTTTTTGTTGGTGCCGGCCTCCTGGATCTACGGATGGGTAATTCATTTGCGGAATTATCTGTTCGATGCCGGTTTGTTCAAAAGCGAGAAGTTCTCGATTCCGATTATCTGTGTGGGCAATATCACGGTCGGAGGAACGGGTAAGACCCCGATGGCCGAGATGATCATCGACTACATGTCGCGCCGCCATAAGGTGGCCCTCCTCTCGCGGGGCTATGGCCGCCGCACGAAGGGCTATTTGGAGGTAAACACCTCGTCGCACTACCGCGATGTGGGCGATGAGCCTCTGCAAATCAAACTGAAGTTCCCGGAGACGGTGGTTGTGGTCTGTGAGAAGCGGGCCGAGGGGATTCGACGGCTGCAACAGGAGCACCCCGAGGTGAATCTGATTGTCTTGGACGACGGATTTCAGCATCGCCACGTATCTCCGAAGGTCAACGTCGTGATGGTGGATGCCACCCGCCAGCCGCAGGAGGATCACTTCCTGCCCTATGGTACGTTGCGTGATGAGATGGATCAGTTGCACCGTGCCCACTACTTTGTCGTGACAAAGTGCTCGGAGAATATGACTCCGCTGGAGCGCCGTCTGTTGAAGAAATACTTAGTCAAGGTGGCCTATCAACGCATCTACTTTACCCGCATGGAGAGTTTCCGCCCCCAACCGCTCTTCGCCGATATGGCCCCCGAGGAGCCTTTGCAGCGCCAGCAGGAGGTGATCGCACTCTCCGGCATTGGCAACCCCAAGCCCTTCTATGCGACCCTCGAGAAGCAGTATCAGCTGGTGGAGCGTGTCGAGTTGGAGGATCATCATGTTTACAAGGTGCGCGACATCAAACTTTTGGTGCACCATTTGGAGCAACATCCCGAGGCAGTGGTTGTAACGACCGAGAAGGATGCCGTGAAGTTGACAAATCGCAAGCGTATTCCCGAACTCTTGCAGCGACGGATCTACTACTTGCCGATCAATATTTCATTCATCGAGGATTCGGAGACCGATCTCCTCAGCAAATTAGAAGAAAATGTTAGAGCAAATTAAGGCTTGCGCTGCCTTTATCAAAGAGCGCACGGAGGGCTTTACTCCCGAGGTGGGTATTATCCTGGGTACCGGTCTGGGGGCTTTTGCCGAACAGATCGAGGCCGATCATGTGCTGGAGTATCACGATATTCCGGGCTTCCCTGTTTCAACCGTTGAGGGCCATAAGGGTCGCTTGATCTGTGGCCGCGTAGCCGGCCGCAAGGTGGTGGCCATGCAGGGCCGTTTCCACTACTACGAGGGCTACACCATGCAGCAGGTTACCTTCCCGGTGCGTGTGATGAAGCTCCTGGGGATCGACTACCTCTTTGTCTCGAATGCTTCGGGCGGTATCAACACCTCCTTCTCGGTGGGCGATTTGATGCTTATCACCGACCACATCAACCTGATGCCCAACCCGCTCATCGGAAAGAATATGGCCGAGCTCGGGCCGCGTTTCCCGGATATGCACAACTGCTATGACAAGGCGCTGCGCGACAAGGCGACGGCGATCGCTGCCCGCGAGGGGATTAAACTTCAGTATGGTGTCTATGTGGGCGGTACGGGCCCGACCTTCGAGACCCAGGCCGAGTATCGCTACTTCAAGGCTATTGGTGGCGATGCGGCCGGCATGAGTACCGTGCCCGAGGTGATTGTGGCCCGCCACATGTCGATCCCGGTCTTTGGTGTGTCGGTCATCACAAACTGCGGTCTGAGCGACGAGATTGGCGATCATGAGGATGTGCAGCGCCAGGGGGCCAAGGCCGGCAAGCAGATGGGTGTTCTCTTTACGGAAATGATTAAGAACCTGTAATGATATGGTAAACAAAGTAATTTTGATCGGCAATGTGGGGATGGACCCCGAGATTCGCACCTTGGAGAGTGGGGTGAAGATGGCACGCCTGCGTCTGGCGACCACCGAGCGTATTCCTGATAGACAGAATAATACCTGGCGTGATCATACCGAGTGGCATACCGTCATCCTGTGGCGGAATACGGCCGATACGGTGGATCGTTATGTGAAGAAGGGGACGCAGCTTTATATCGAGGGGCGTTTGCGTACGCGAGAGTGGACCGATAAGGATGGCAACAAGCGCTATACGACCGAGATCATGGCCGATACGATGAACCTCCTGGGCCGTCGTTCGGAGAGTGCAGAGGGCGGTCAGACGGGCTATTCGGCTCCGCAGTCGGCCCCCTCGTCGACGGGGTATGTGGCTCAACCCCAAGCGAACTATGCAGCCCAAGCACCTGCTGCAACGCCTGCCCAGCCCGTAATGCCGGAGGAGGATCCGGACGATATGCCCTTTTAGTGGGGGTAACATGGTGGGATTAAATCGGGAAGATTCAAACCCACTTGAAAGCAAACCAACCAAAAACGAGCTTGACCGATAATGGGCAAGCTCGTTTTTGGTTGCGTTTTCTGTGCTTAGAAGCTGTTTAAATTTGTTTGCGAAATTATTTTAGGATTGTTTTGTGGCTCTTTTTTCGTTTGATTTGAGGCACATAGTGCTCCTATGCAACGAGAATCAGACGGAAAAAGAGCCGTAAACAACTTAAAAGAATGAGATAAATAATTTTAAACAACTTCTTAGATCTCCTCGGTGGGGCGCAGATCGTATTGTTCGATCGGTCGCTCGAAACTTCGTGGTTGGATCTGCGGTTTCGTTACGATGATGCTGTCCACAATGTAGCGGGTGAAACCTCGCCAGGGAAGCGAACCGAAGTATTCGCGGTAGTGGAGCTCCACGGTCTGGCCGCCCTGCAACATCAGGCGCTCGGCCAACGCTTGATTCTCGATCGAGAACTCAAACTCGTAGGATTGTATCGTACCTACCGACTTGGAGCGCAGACCGGACTGGATCAACTTCCCTTCATAGGTCTTGAAGAGTACCCCCTTCTTTACCACATAGTTCAACTCGCCGCTCTTGACTCCTTCGCCAAAGACGAAGTAGAAACGGAAGTAGAAGAAAATGGCCCCTGCGATAACGAGCAGGCTCAGGGTGATCATAAAAAACTTCTTCATGGCTTCGGTGGTTTATTCGTTCAACGTTGGCAGGAAGGAGTAGTGCGCCGCATAGTGGAGCATCTGCTCGATGTAGTTGGCCGGATAGGAGATCTTGACATCCACGATCTCCCCCTCGTTCATGATGAGTTCATACTCGGGATTCACAAAGCCGCCATAGGGCTCGATGCCTAAGCGGGCATTGCGCTCCAATACCTCGCGGTGCAGTTCGGGATCCACCTTCACGGCATAGCGCTCCACGATCGCCTTGCCGGCCTCGTAGTCGCCCTCGGACTTGATGCGCTGCATCTCGTGGAGCAGTTCACCGAAGAGGGTGCGCAACTTGTCGAAGTCGTTGACCACCACATAGCGCTTGCTATCCTCAACAACCCACTCGATTACGTTGTCGGCCTTGCCCTGCTCGTAGCACCACTCGGCAATGAGTTTGCGGTTGCGCATGTGGGACTCCTCCACATCCTTGCCGGGTTCGATACGCGAGAGCTGCGTCATGATACCGTTCATGATATACTTGGCATAGGCCGCCTTTGTCGCCTCCAAATTGGGGATCAGACCCAACTCAACGAGTTTGGGATCGCCTAAGTAGTAGAGGCCGAAGAGGTCGGCACGTGCCTCCTCCAAGGTCGAACCATAGCTGCGCAGCTCACCGCCGGTAACCCCCTCGCCCAGCTGGCCCGAACCATGGCCCAGGCACTCGTGGATGTCGGTGTGGAGATCATCGGTGAGTTTTCCGTAGAGGGCAATACGCTCACGATCCTCCTGGCGGAGCATAAACTCCTCGAGGAAACCGTTGCCCTGTGCGGCACGGTCGTAGGCGTAGGTGATGTTGTCGATCGTTACCGACTTCGAGCCATACTCCTTGCGGATCCAGTCGGCATTGGGCAGGTTGATGCCGATCGGGGTGGCGGGGTAGCAGTCGCCGCCCAACATGGCCACCGTAATCACCTTGGCCGATACCCCCTTCACGGTCTTCTTCTTATAGCGGGGATCGATCGGAGCGTTGTCCTCAAACCACTGGGCATTCTCCGAGATCAGGCGGGCGCGGTGGCAGGCCTGCTTATCCAGGAAGCTGACATTGGCCTCCCACGAGGATTTGAAGCCCAGCGGATCGCCATAGTTTTCGATGAAGCCGTTGACGAAATCCACGTTGGAGAGCGTGTCGCGTACCCACATTACGTTGTAGCGGTCGAACTCGCGCAGATCGCCCGTCTCGTAGTAGTTGATCAGCGTGGCAATGGTCGACTTCTGCGGCTCACGGGCTACCTCCTCGGCCTTGCGCAACCAGTAGACGATACGCTCGATGGCGGGCGAGTAGAGGCCGCCCACCTTCCAGACCTTCTCCTCCAATTCGCCCTTCTCGTTTCTTACAAGGCGGGTATTCAGACCATAGGAGATAGGCTCGGGATCATCCTTTATGACCTGTGCGGCATAGAAGGCCTCCACTTCGGCCTGGGTGAGCCCCTCGCCGTAGTAGTTGTTCGACGAGGTGGCAATCAGATCCTCGCCCTGCTTCTGGTTCAGGCGCGTGGTGGCGTAGGTCGGGTCGAAGATCGAACGGATCACTTCACCTCGCAGGTCGCTCAATACTCCCCACTTCTCCGAAGGGATCGAGGCTGCAACCTCCTCAAAATAGGCCTGCGAGAACTCGGGCGTAAACTTGTCGTTCGAGTAGTGGTGGTGGATACCGTTGGCAAACCACACCTTCTTGAGATACTTCTCCAGGGCCTTCCACTCGGTGGTGGTGCGATCGCCCGAGTAGTTCTGGTAGATACATTCGAGCGTACGGCGTACGGCCAAATTATACTTAAAATTCTGATCGAAGAGGATGTCACGACCACACTTTGCGGCCTCGGCTAAGTAGTAGACCAAAACTTTCTCCTCCAAGGGAAGCTCCTCGAAACAGGGAACCTCGTAGCGGATCACCTTCACATCGTCGAAGCGATCCACGATCCAGGGCTTCTCGCCCTCTGCGGCAGGTTGCCGACAACCCGCCGTAAGCGCCATAAAGAGTGTCATAACGCCAAAGATTACACGATTTTTCATGTTGTATGCCTTTTTTCGTTTGTTGTTTGCGGTGTTGCTATCGGCCATTCTTAACATACTTGTCGAGCCAACCGAAGAACTCCCGGTTCCAGACGATCGAGTTTTGCGGCTGGAATACCTGGTGGGCCTCATTCTCGAAGGAGACCAGACGGGCATCCAAACCCCGCATGCGGGCTGCCGTGAAGGCCTCGAGCGACTGCGTGTAGGGGATGCGGTAGTCCCTCTCGCCGGTGATGATCAGGATGGGCGAATCCCACTTCTCGACAAACTTGTGGGGCGAGTTGGCGTAGGAGCGCATGGCCGTTGCGTTTTGGCGATCCCAGTAGGAGCCTCCGTAGTCGTTGTTGACAAACCAGAGCTCCTCGGTGGAGCCATACATCGAGTCGAAATCGAAGATACCGCAGTGGGCAATAAAGGCCTTGAAACGCTTCTGGTGGTTGCCTGCGAGGAAGAAGGTGGAGTAGCCGCCATAGGAGGCACCCACACACCCCATGCGATCCTCGTCGGCCCAAGGCTCACGCGCAACGTCGTCGATGGCCGAGAGGTAGTCGCGGATGTTCTGCCCCGAGTAGTCACCCGAGATCTGGTCGAGCCACTCCTGACCGAACGAGGGGAGGCCTCGGCGGTTGGGGGCTACCACCACGTAGCCCTGTGCGGCCATCAGTTGGAAATTCCAACGGTAGCTCCAGAATTGCGAAACGACACTCTGCGGGCCGCCCTGGCAGTAGAGCAGCGTGGGGTACTTCTGGGCGGGGTCGAAGTTCGGGGGCAGGATCACCCATACGAGCATCTGCTTGCCGTCGGAGGTCTTTACCCAACGCTTCTCCACCTCACCGAGACGGATGTTGGCGTAGATGTCGTGGTTGATGGCCGAGAGCTGCTCCATCTTGCCGCTTTGGGGTTCTACGGTAAAGAATTCGGTTGCCATCGAGATTGTGCAGACCTCCGCTACGATACGCTCCGAGGCCATCGTGAAGGCGTTGATGTCGTGGTCTCCCGAAGTCAGCACCTCCACCACGGGACGGATACGGCTGAGCGGATTGGGCATTGCCACACGGCAGATCTGGTGGGTGGCCTCAATCGGTGAGATGAAGTAGAGGGTCTCGTTGTCGGCCCACACCACGTTGGTTGCATGGTAGTCGTGCGCGGGGGTCAGGTAGGTTACCAACCCGGTCTTGCCGTCCCATACCATCAGGCGCTCCTTGTCGGACTCGTTGCCATAGCGGTGCTGCGAACGGAAGGCGATACGCTCACCATCGGGCGACCATACGGGGTATTTGTCGTAGCCGACAAAGGGCTCACCCTCCGAGGCGGCCTCCTTGCAGATGTTGCGCGTCTGACCACTCTGTAATTTATAGACAAAGATGTCCGAATCGGTCGATACGGCATACGCTTTACCCGTGAGGGGCTTGCAGGTATAGGCCAAAGCGGTAGATTGGGGATTCCAGGCGATCTCGCCCATGTCGAAGTAGGGGGCCAGCGGAGCATCCCACTTGGCCTCGGGCATAATGTCCACACCCTGCTTAATGGGGCCACCGGTGAGGGCGCCGATGAAGATGTGGCGGTAATCGCCGCCATCCCAGTAATCCCAGTGGCGTACCATCAGGTCGTCGTAGATGCGGGCCTTTGATTTGGGCATGTCGCTGTGGCGATCTTTCGAGTTCACATCGAGCGTGTGTACGGGTTGTACCCACCAGAGTTGCGTGCCGTCGGGGCTCACTCCAAAGCCCTCAACGTCGCCCTCCAGGGCGGTCAGCTGAGTGGCGTTGCCTCCCCGGGCATCCATCTCCCATACCTGCGTCGAACCGCTGCGGTTCGAGAGGAAGTAGATCTTTTGGCCGTCGTGGCTCCACTGCGGAGAGTGGTTGTTGGAGGTGTTGTCGCTCAGGCGCGTGATCGATTTGTCGGCCAGCGACTGCGTGTAGATGGTCGTCAGCGAGCGATTCTCCTCCATCGAGTAGTCGGTCAGCGTGTAGAGCAGCTGCTCGCCATCGGGCGAGAGCGAAGAAGAGCCTGCACGGTGCATCTTCCACATTACTTCGGGGGTGAGTACGCCGGCCTGGATCTCCGCCTCGGTGAGGCGGTTGTCGATCTCCAGTGTGCGTGGGGCCTCCTTGCAGCCCACTGTACCCATTGCCAAAATAGCCATAGTCCAGAGAATTTTTTTCATCTTGAGGTTCGTTTTATCTGTCAATTTATTAAATTTGTCGGTCTAAAAAAGCAACAGCCCATGGAGCAATACACCATCTATTTTGCCGATAAGTCGCTGACTATAAGCAGTGAAGAGCCCGAAAACGAGCGCCCCGACAAGGTGTTTGTTCGTCGCTTCTCTTTTGGCGAAGCCATTACCCGAGCGAAGATACTCCAATTTTTTGAGATTTCCAACAATTTGTGGTTGATTCTGCCCGATCCCGACCGGGCCTTTACCGATTTGGGGCGGGAGTTTGTGGCCGTTGAGGCTGCCGGCGGGGTGGTGCGCCGCGAGGATGGAGAGCTCTTGATGATCTACCGCAATGGGCGTTGGGATCTGCCCAAGGGGCGTTGTGAGGCGGGTGAGCGGGTCGAGGAGTCGGCCTTGCGTGAGGTGGAAGAGGAGACCGGTGTGGGCGGGTTACGCCTTGTGCGTCCCCTTTGTCAAACCCTTCATGCCTATAACCTTTATGGTCGTTGGGAGTTGAAACGTACCCACTGGTTTGAGATGGCAACCGCGAGCATGGCCCCCCTGCAGCCGCAGCAGGAGGAGGGCATTACCCGTGCCGAGTGGTTGACTCCGGCCGAGCTTCAAGCACTGTTGCCGGGTTGCTTTCCGACAATCCGAAAGGTGCTCGCTACGATTTAGCGGCGCTTCTGCCACCAGGCTTTGAGGCGGCGCAGGCCTTCGACACCGAGGATTGTGAGACCGCCATATTGAGCCGTCTTGGCCAGCCCGAAGAGGATGAACCAAAGGGTTCCTTTCCAGGCGGCCGAGATGGGTAGAGCCATCTGGGCAAAGGAGGCGATATAGAGCGGAATGGCAGAGCAGAGCACAATAACCCCCGTGCGAAACGAGAGGCCGGAGAGGGCTGCTTTGATGCGCTCCTTGAGGCGGGCCATGGCGGGTTAGAATTGGCCGTTGAAGGCGCGGGCCATCCCCTCGGCAATCTGATCGAGAGCCCCCTGCAACTTCGAGCCAATCATCATCTTCATCATCATATTGAGGTCGGCATGCAGCACCAGGCGCAGACGGGTATCGGTCGCCGAAACGGAGTGCAGCTGTACCCAGAAGGCGAAATCCATCGGAATACCCCCGTCACCTACGATCTTTACGTGCTTATTCTCAATGCGCTCCTCCATTTTCAACCGGATGTTGAAGCCTTTGGCTTTGAACGAACAGCTCTCTTCGGTGGCTTGCCACTCCTCCACCTTGTCGTGCAGGGCGGGGGTGAGGTTGTCGAAACGGCTGATCATCATATAGACCTGCTCCACGGGGCGCAGGATCTGTTGCTGTTTGGAGATATACTCTTTCATGGTGTTATGCTTTTGGGTTGAGAGGTTAGTCGATCATAAAACGGCGCTCGGTCTCGCTCTCCACCACGATACGAACTACCATGCACCCCTCCGGAAGGAGCGCCTCGATCTTCTCGGGCCACTCCACCAGGCAGAGGTTGCCTGAGTAAAAGTACTCCTCGTAGCCGAAATCGAAGGCCTCTTCTGGGCGTTCGATGCGATAGAAGTCGAAGTGGTAGATCGTCTCCTCGTCCTCGGTCGAGTAGTGGTTTACTAAGGCAAAGGTGGGGCTCGTTACCGTATCGTAGGAGCCTTTGGCAGCCACGATCTCGCGGATAAGGGTGGTTTTGCCGGCTCCCATCTCGCCGTAGAAGGCGATAACGGAGCGGTCGGCCAGCTCTTGCAGGATGGTCTCGGCAACCTCCGAGAGTTCGCTTTGGGAGTCGATATGGAGTTCGATCATCTCTTGATTGTTTTTCGGGCGACAAAGATACAAAATAGAATTCAAAAGTCAAGCACCTCTAATGCTTGGGCTCCAGAACAATATAGGGTACAAGCATCTCCTCCATCGATATTCCGCCATGCTGGAAGGTGTTGCGGTAGTAGCGGATGTAGCGGTTGGCGTCGTTGTTGTAGACCAAAAAGTCGCTGTTGTAGGCGAAGATGTAGCTCGAGGTGAGGTTCGACGAGGGGAGCTGAATATCCTCCGGACGGGTGATCTCGTAGACTTCGCGGGCGTTGTAGGCGAGGTTACGCCCCGTTTTGTAGCGCAGATTGGCCGAGGTCTCCTTGTCGCCCGTAACGCGGATCGGGTTGTCGACACGGATGGTGCCGTGATCCGAGGTGATGATCACGCGGTGGCCCCGCTCGGAGAGGAGTTTCAGGAGTGTGAAGAGATCCGAATGTTCGAACCAGGAGCGCGTGAGCGAGCGGAACGAGGCTTCATCCTCGGTCAGTTCGCGGATGATGTCGGTCTCGGTGCGGGCATGGGAGAGAATATCCAGGAAGTTGTAGACGATGACCGAGAAATCGGCATCGTAGATACGCTGGATGTTGTCGATGAGCTTGCGCCCCGCCTCGGGACGCACAAGTTTGTCGAAGGTATAGCGGTAGTTCTTGCCGCTCTGGGCCATCAGGCGTTTGAGGAAGAACTCCTCATACTGGTTCTTTCCCCCCTCCTCGTTGTCGTTGAGCCACTTTTGGGGCATCAGCTTGTCGATGGCCAGCGGCATCAGGCC
>CAZRJU010000003.1:0-30497 GCA_964600455.1 uncultured Alistipes sp.
TTCCTTGAGTTTTGCGAAACTGAACACTTTTTACATTGGGGCAACGGACTCCTTGTCAAAATCAGGCCTTAACCCTTCGGGGTGTCGCTGCGGCGGCCGTTGGAAGATTGCGAATGGCGACGACCCCACACATGACTTATCTTGCAGATTCGTCAAACGAGAGAAGGGATCTTATGCGGTTTTTTTGAACCTTTTTTAACCTATATATAAATTAACGAAAACAGATGGTTACTACTATTATTTTAACCGCCTGCATCAGTTTTGTCGTCGGTATCGCACTCTACGTAGTCGTTACGAACCTGATTCTCAAGCAGAGCATCAAGCGTCGTTGCGAGGCTGCCGTGAAGGAGGCCGAAGCCGAGGGCGAGATGATCAAAAAGGAGAAGATCCTGCAGGCAAAGGAGAAGTTTATACAACTCAAAAGCGAACATGACCGCCAGGTCAACGAGCGCAATCAGAAGATTGCTCAGAGCGAGCAGCGTGCCAAACAGATCGAGAACAACCTGTTGGGCCAGCAGCGCGATCTGGAGAACAAGATCAAGGAGAACGATCGCCTTCGTGAGCAGATGCAGGGCCAGTTACAGCGCCTGCAGGGCAAGGAGGAGGAGATCGAGCAGCTGCGCCAGGAGCAGAACGTGCGCCTCGAGCAGATCTCGGGCATGAGCTCCGAGGAGGCCAAGAACATCCTGATCGAGAACATGAAGGCCGAGGCCAAGAGCGATGCTGCCGCCTACATCAACGAGACGATCGAGGAGGCCAAGCTCACCGCCACGAAGGAGGCCAAGCGCATCATCGTTGCCTCGATTCAGCGCGTAGCCACCGAGACGGCCATCGAGAACGCCGTGACGGTGTTCAACATCGACAGCGACGAGGTCAAGGGCCGCATCATCGGCCGCGAGGGCCGCAACATCCGCGCCTTGGAGGCTGCCACCGGCATCGAGATCATCGTGGACGACACCCCCGAGGCCATCATCCTCAGCGGGTTCGACCCCGTACGTCGTGAGATCGCCCGTTTGGCCCTCCACCAGTTGGTTACCGACGGCCGCATCCACCCCGCACGCATCGAGGAGGTGGTGGCCAAGGTCAAGAAGCAGATCGAGGAGGAGATTGTCGAGGTGGGTAAGCGCACCACCATCGACCTCGGTATTCACGGTCTGCACCCCGAGCTGATCCGCCTGATCGGTAAGATGAAGTACCGCTCCTCCTATGGCCAAAACCTGCTGCAACACGCCCGCGAAACGGCCAACTTGGCCGGCATCATGGCCGCCGAATTGGGTCTCAATCCCAAGACGGCCCGCCGTGCAGGCCTCCTGCACGATATTGGCAAGGTGCCCGATGACGAGCCCGAATTGCCGCACGCCATTATCGGTATGAAGCTGGCCGAGAAGTTCAAGGAGAAGGCCGAGGTATGCAATGCCATCGGCGCTCACCACGACGAGACGGAGATGAACTCGATGATCGCCCCCATTATTCAGGTGTGCGATGCCATCTCGGGCGCCCGTCCCGGTGCCCGCCGCGAGGTGGTCGAGAGCTACATCAAGCGCCTGAAGGAGATGGAGGATATTGCCCTCTCCTACCCGGGCGTCGTAAAGACCTACGCCATTCAGGCCGGCCGCGAGCTGCGCGTGATTGTCGGTGCCGATAAACTCTCGGATCAGGAGTCGGAGAGCCTCTCGCACGATATCGCCAAGAAGATCCAGGATGAATTGACCTATCCGGGTCAAGTAAAGATTACCGTTATTCGTGAGACACGCGCGGTGAGCTATGCCAAGTAGCACGTCAGGATAGGCCATTTGGCCGACCATATTTTTGATTTATAAGCGGAACCTTCCGCACATCCCAAACAAAGCCCGAACGGGACGTACGCTCAATACGACCCGTCCGGGCTTCTTATTGCGTTGCACGCAATCTTCTCGCTTAAAATCAAAAATGGGGTGTACCGCGGGGTCCGATGGGCTGGGAATACTGGGAATACTGGGAATCCTGGGAATACTATGAATGCCGGGAGGCCCGGGAGGGAATTCAAGATTCAAAATGCAAAATTCAAAATTGTTTTTTTGCTGAGGGTAATTGCCTTAGGTAATAGCTTTGGGTAATAGCTTTAGGGAATTGCTTTGGGGAATTCTTTAGGTAATACGCTCTGGGCAATCCCAGTATTCCCAGTATTCCCAGTATTCCCAGTATTCCCATTCTACCCCTCCCGCCAAAATTTTTTCGCTCATCTGCTGCTGCGCCTCGGCAGAGCCAAACTTCGTGAAGGTTTGGCGATGCGCTCGGTTGGCACCGCAGTTCTTAATTGGGTCCTTGCTTTGGGGAAACTTCTGTGGGGAATTCTTTAAGGTAATGCGCTCTGGGTAATCCCAGAAATCCCAGGGCTCTCAGAACTCCCAGTCTACCCCCCCCCCGGCACAACCAATCCCCCCTCCAACAAAAAAAACAGGTTTCCCGCAAGAGGGAAACCTGTTTTTATTCGAGCAGTTATCGATTACATACCACCGATACCGCCACCGTTGGTGTAGAGAGCACCGCTGAAACCGATGGTGAAGACGCTACCGTCGGTTGCCGTCAGAACACCCGAGAAGAAGTTCTGATCATACTCAGCATTGCTACCGTCATAAACCGTTTGATAGCTCAACAAACCGGTCGAGAAGTCAGCAGCTGCCGAAGCAATCTGGTATTCCTTACCGTTGTAGAAGATAAACGACTGGGTCGTATCGAGATAGTGGCCGGGGATTACCTCCTGCAACATGGGATCATCAGCCGAAGCTGCAGCCACGAGCGTCGTCGAAGGCATGTAGGGGAAGATGTAGTCTGCAGGGCTCATGTAGTACATGTCATAGATACCCTTCATCTCAACATAGAAACCGGCTACGTTACCATCGGCATCGGCCAAGTTGAAATAGAAGTCCGAACCGTCATCGCCGGCAGCCTGAGCATAACCGAGCGTGAACTGAAGGGTAGCCTCCACGGGCATCTGCTCCGAACCACCATTGTCGGAACCTACCTCAACGGGGATCACCCAGATCGCACCCGAACCGTTCATGTGGGTATAACCCAGCACGGTGATCGAGGTACCGGTAGCAGCAATGATCTTCTCCTTGAGCTCGGCGGTCATGTACTTGAACTGAACGCGCGTGGTCTGGCCCTCAACATCCAAGTAGTAGTTGGTGGAGATCCAACCCTCCTCAACAGCGATCGTACCGGTAACCGATACATACTTGTAACCTGCGGGAGCAGCAAAGTAAGCATCCAGATCGGTCAAAGCATAGGGCTCGGGCTGGGTATAGCTACCGCTCGAAAGCTTGGTAACCACCGTCGACGAGCTGAAGTGGCAGGGATAGGGATCATTGTAGGTCGTGTCACCCACTACCGAAACCTTATCACCAATGGCGAAGGTCTGGTCGGCGTCGTAGGTATAGGCGCTGATAGCACCCGTAGCATCGGCCAGGATCATGTAGGAGCCACCGACAGCAGCAACCGTTACCTCATCGAGGGTATAGTCGCCCCAGGTATAGCAGTTCGAAATCGTGGTCTTACCGGGCTCTACCTCGGGCAACTTGGCCTCGAAGCCCTGGTCGTGGGTGATCAGGTTTAGACCATAGTTTACGACGTCACCCTTACCGGTCTTCACCTCAAAGAAGTTGAAGATATAACCCGTCTCGGTCTTCTTCACGCCGATCGTACCCGACTCCAAGTGCCATACGATCTCGTCCAAACCGAACTCCATGTAGACACTCTTCTCCAGATCCATCTGGGTAGCTACGTCATACTCCGTCCAAGCATCAGCAGCAGCCAACTCGTTACCGTTGGTAGCGAAGCAGAGGTGCATGTCATACATCCCCTGGAACTTCACCGTGGTATAGCCGTCAGCCTCCGTGAACTCCTTAATCTCGTTGTAGGATACATTGTAGTCATAACGCGTAACATCGCTACCACCATCGCCGCCAAGACCGTAGATGGCACCCGTGTAACCGAAGTAGAACTCCTTGCTCTTATCGGCCGAACCCAGGTAGAAGTTAATGGCGGTCATATCCTCATCGGGCATCAGGGTCTCGATCGTCATAGCGTAATCCATGGTGTTGTAGCTCAGGTCGTAGTACTCACCCTCATAGATGATCACGCCACCGGCGCCATTCATCCAGAAGGGCCAGCTGCCGGGCGCCATACCATATTCAGCGATCATGGCATCGACAGCCTCAATGGTATCAGCAACCAGATACTGACCGGTGGGCAACCAGGTAAAGCCCTCCTGACCGTGGTATACGAAGAACGAGAAACCATAGGTCATCTCTGCGTTGTAACCCGTCAAATAGAGGCCCAGGACATCGGTCTCAACCTGCCACTGGAAACCATCAGCGGGGATAACGCACTCCTCGGTCACAACCTCGCCGCCTTCCGACCAGCCCTCAACGGGACCGTAGAACTCAACAAGGAAGTAGCGGTTGTCCTCGGTGAGCAGCTCGGCAGCTACATAGTAGTTACCATCACCCTCGTCCGAAAGCTCCATCGAACCCTCGGTTACCGAAACGAATACGGGGTCGCCACCGGCGGTACGGTCGTAGATCATCGTGCCATCGAGAAGCAGCGTACCACTCTCGCTGTCATACTCACCCGAGCGCTCCTCACCCGTGTAAAGCAGGTCGATAGAGGCATTGGCAGCAAAGATACTGAGGATCGTATTACCCTCGGCATAAGGTTCGGCATAGGCCTCCTCACCCTCGATTATCACGAGCTCGGGATCGGGATTGGGATTCTCCTGGGCTGCCAGCGTGGTCATCTCAACCTTCTCCGAGAGAGCTACGCCATCGGGATTCTGAGCAGCAGCCCAGATCTCATAGGGGGTTTCGTCCAACAGACCCTCGGCTTTGGCCTCGAAAGCGATGTTCGGCTGTGCCGTGTTGCCGTTCTTGAGGATCAACTCGGCGTTCACCTCACGCGAACCGGCCTCCAGAACGATATACTTTACCGACTTAGCCTCGGTCGAAGTAATCGTAAAGGTGAGCGTGGTCTCACCGGCCACACCGGCCTCTACCTCAACGGTAGGAAGCACGGGGTTGTCAACATCCTCATCGTCGTCACAAGCAACGAAAGCCGTTGCAAGCAGCGAGCAAAGCAATAAAAACTTAAACTTTTTCATTTGACTGATGTTTTAATTAATAATGTAATTGGTGTTTTTTCTCAGTTTCAGACCGCAAGGTAGGCAAAATTTTTTAACCGACCAAATTTCATACTGATTTTTAAGGCTTTTTCAGCCCCCTTTTGGTTGAAATTATTTAACAATACAGCCACAAAAAAGGGCTTTTCTTCAAAATTGAGGGGGTTTTTTTGAGAAAACCGTTGTTTTGGCGGGGTAAATAAAAATTTTTACAAAATAATTGATCTGCCCCCGGGGGGGCAGGAGGGGGGGGTGGAATGGGAATGCTGGGAATACTGGGAATACTGGGATTGCCGTAGCGGAATTCAAAATGCAAGATTCAAAATTCATAATTGAGCCTTTACTCTGGGTAATTGCCTTAAGGTAATACGCTCCGGGTAATCCCAGTATTCCCAGTATTCCCAGCATTCCCATTCTCGCACCCCGCGGTACAACCTCCCATTCTCTCACCCCACGGCACACCCCACGGTACACCCCACGGCACCCCACGACACTACTTTTCGCGCGAAAGCAGGCTGCTCCAACGCTCGAGGAAGATCTCGCGGCGGCGTTTGAGGTTGCGGCGCCAACCCTCCCAACGGATATGGCGCAGTTTCTTTTCGGGGTATACATCCTTGATCGTCACCAGGATACCTGTCTCCTCCACACCCCCGAAATCGGGATTGATGACCGTATCGAAGAGGCGCATCGTGGGGGAGAGGCCCATATAGGCGTTGATCAGCGGAGGGATCCCCTCGCCCAATTCGCGCAGGCGCTGGATCAGGATGCGGCGGTTCTCCTCGTAGCTCTCGCCCGGAAAGAGGCGCTCCATGGCCTCCGTGTCGATCGACATCGGCACGGGATGAAGCCCCTCGACCAGGCCATCTCGGTCGGCGAAGTAGCGTTTCAGGAAGTAGAAGAGCGTATTGCGGGCCTCGGTGTTGAACGAGGTATACATCGTCACCTTACCAAAGAGGTATTTGGCCTGCGGATTGAGCACGACAAGGGCTCCGAGGCCATCCCACAGATTATCCAACGCATAGAGGCTCTTGGGGTTACGGCGGACCTGATAGGCGGGTTGCACGAAAGAGCGACCAAGCTCGATGGTAGCCGGCAGGAAGTCGCGGCGGAAGCGCTCGCCGAAGCGGAAGTAGTGCTCGGTGGAGAGGTAGCGGGGGTGGCTGTCGTGGCAGACGATGAAACGGTAACCGCCCACCACCTCCTCGGCAGCAGGATCCCAGACGATGAGTTGGCTATACCCCTCTTCGGCCAGATCCTCGGCATCGATATCGACCTCACAGCCCGTACCGCCACCGGCTAAACGGAAGGCCTCCTCGCGCAGACGGCCCACCTCACGCATCAGGTGGGGGCACTCGGCGGCCTTAAAGACATAGATTTCGTTCGAGGCCTTCTGTGTGGAGCGCAGACAGCGGTCGGCGGTCAACTCGGCTTTCAGCAGGGCCCGATCTACGGGGGCGATGATAGGTTGCTGTTGCATGGTTATCTCTTTTTTTCGTTTTTATCGGCAGCGAGGGCATAGCACCGCGCCCGCACCTCGGCGGCCTGTTCGCGCAGTGAGCCATAAGAGGCAAGCTCCTCGACATCAAAGGGTTTCCCCACACGGAGTGTGAAGTTTCGGCCCCGTTGCAGGAACATCTCGTCGGCCAAGTAGAGCATCTCGATATTGAAGCGGATGCCCAGGCGCGTACGCAGGTTCGAGAGGCGGTAGAAGCGGCCGGAGAGCTCCCCCTCAACATAAATCGGCACGATTCGGCGGTGGCTTTCGCGGGCCTTCTTCAAGAAATTGGGCCGCCACTCCAGGTCGCTGACCACACCCCCCTTACGACGTGAGCAGAGCCCCGCCGGGAAAGTCAGGATCGGCTTTTCACCCTGAAAAGCCTCGTCAAAACGACTGGCATAGGCTGCGCTCTGCGCCCCATGTTTATTGACCGGGATCCAGAGCGGGCGGAGCGGCTCAACGTGCATCAACAGATCGTTGACCACCACGCGTGCATCGCCAAAGTGGTCGATCAGCTTGTCGGCCAGCATCATGCCGTCCATCCCGCCAAAGGGGTGGTTCGAGACAAAGAGGTAGCGTCCCGAAGGATCGAGTTCCTCGAGCCCCTCCACACGGTAGGTGATCTCCAGCTTCTCGAAGGCCGCATGGATAAACTCCTGAGGCGTAGCGTCCCACCGCTCACGCAGCACCTCGTTGATCTCCTCCTGGTGTACGATACGTTTGAGCCAGGAGACAACCGCACGGGGGATGTAGCGCGAGGCCTTGGGAGCCTTCTCTCGGAGGACAGCGTCGATGTCGATTTGTGCCATATATAAAATATATTGGAGCAAAGGTAGCGAATTTTTCCTATAATTTCGCTACCTTTACCCCCAAATTCAAGAATTAACGCATGACGAACGGATACCACACCCCCGTACTGCTCGAAGAATCGGTCGATCTGCTCGACATTCGGCCCGATGGCTGCTATGCCGACCTCACCTTTGGCGGGGGCGGGCACTCGCGCCATATCCTTCAACAACTCGGGCCCGAGGGGGCGCTCTACGGCTTTGATCAGGATCGGGATACGCGGGCCAATGCCCCCGACGATCCCCGATTCCACTACGTGGAGAGCAACTTCCGCTTCTTGCGCGGAGCCCTGCGCTACCGCGGCGTGAAGCAGTTGGATGGCATATTGGCCGACTTGGGGGTCTCCTCCCACCACTTCGACGAGGTGGGGCGCGGGTTCTCCTTCCGGGGCGAGGCGCCGCTCGATATGCGCATGAATCAACGCGGCCGGCTCACGGCTGCCGATGTGGTGGCCCGCTACGAGAGCAAGGAGTTGGAGCGCATCTTCAAGGCGTGGGGCGAGTTGGATACACCCTGGAAGATTGCGGCTTGTCTTACGCGCGCACGCGATCAAAAGGTCATTCTCACCACGGCCGACCTGGTGGAGGCGGTCAAACCCTGTACCCCCAAGCGCGACGAGAGCAAGTTCCTGACCAAGCTCTTTCAGGCGCTGCGCATCGAGGTCAACGGCGAGATGGAGGCCCTGAAGATGGCCTTGGAGCAGAGCCTCAAGATGTTGCGACCGGGTGGGCGGTTGGTCGTCATCTCCTACCACTCGCTCGAGGATCGTCTGGTAAAGAACTTTCTGCGTGCCGGCAACTTCGAGGGGCAGATCGAAAAAGATTTCTACGGCCGCTCGGAGAGCCCCTTTGAGGTGATCACCCGCAAGGCCGTGGTGCCCACCCCCGAGGAGGTGGAGCGCAACCCCCGTTCGCGCTCGGCCAAGCTGCGTGCCGCCATAAAACGATAACGACAGACCATGCTCAACGACCACGAATTTAACCCCGAGAGCCCCGAAGAGCGTTTGCAACGTGAGCGCGACGAGGAGTTGGCCCGCCGAATCCGGCGGGAGGTGCGTCGTGTGCAGAGCGGTGAAGCCGACCTCGAGATCGAGGAGGAGCTTCGCCAAGAAGAGGCCGAACGAGAGGCCTTGGAGAGCCGCCGCGAGGAGCAGCGCCGACGTGCCGCCTCCCCCTTGCGCGGGCTTATCACCGGTAATATCCTGCGTCAGGAGTGGCTCACGGGGCACTACCGCTATCCGCTCATCATTGCCGGAGTTTTTCTGTTGAGCATCATCATCATGTTCTGGTCTTTGAGGCTTGACATGGCCCTCTCGCGGGAGCAGCGCGAGGTGCAGCTGCTGCGCGAAAAGGCGGTACGTCTGCGCGAGCAACGCAACCGCATAACCACCCATTCGGCCGTCGTCGAGGAGCTCAAACGCCGCGGCATAGCCCTCGAAGACCCCGTAGAACCCACCCGAAAGATCGACTAAAATATGGAGTCTAAGGAGGAAAAATCGAAGATCAAGAGCGACATCCTGACCCGCGTCAGGGTGCTCTACCTGCTCTTTATCCTGCTCGGGCTGATCATCTTCGTAAGGCTCGTGTGGGTGCAGTTCCTCAGCCGAGAGAACCGCATCAACAGCCAACGCATCGAGGGGCGCATCTTCCGCGACGAGCCCCTCAAAGCGCGACGCGGAGCAATTCTTTCACGCTCGGGCGAGGAGTTGGCCACCTCGATCTTCCGCTACCGAATCCTGATGAACATGGCAGCCGAGGGGTTTGATTCGCTCGAACTCTTCCACGAACAGAGCGACTCGCTGGCCGAACTGCTGGCCCTCCACTTCCGGGATCGCACCACCGAGGAGTATCGCCAATTCTTCCGTCGGGAGCATGCCAAGCGCTACCGTCTGGTCTACCGCAAAGATACCACCTACCGCAACTCCACAACCTGGCTCGGGCGCCTCGTTGACTACCTGCGGGGCGAGGAGGCGGAGATCACCCGCCCGCTCTACGACACGCTGCGCGATGAGCGCCTCATCGAGATCTTCCCGCGAGAGGTGGACTATGCCGAGTGGCAGGAGCTGAAGCGTTACCCCATCCTGAACTACAACCTCGGCATGAGCTACCGTGAGGAGAAGATCGACCGCAGGGTCTACCCCCAGGGCGAGCTGGCCCGCCGAACGATCGGCCGCAACGACGACCGTGGGCAATATGGCATCGAGGCGATCTTTAGCGAGGTACTCGGCGGAGAGGATGGGCAGGAGCGCCGCCAACGCATCGCCCGCGGATTTTCGGGCCGTGTGGCGGGCTATGCCGGCAACGTCGACCCCATCGACGGCTTGGATGTGGTAACCACGCTCGATCCCGACATTCAGGATGTGGCCGACAAGGCGCTACGCCAACAACTCACCCGTCAAAATGCGCTGTGGGGTACAACCCTTGTGATGGAGTGCGCAACGGGAGATCTGTTGGCAATGGCCAACCTCGGTCGTCGCAACGACGGCAGCTACGGCGAGTTGGAGAACTACGCCCTCGGCCGACGCATGGAGCCCGGTTCAACCTTCAAACTCGCCGCCCTGCTGGCCCTTTTGGAGGATTGCGGGAAGGATCTCTCGCTGAGCTACGACTCGGGCAACGGAGAGAGCGTCATGGTGGGACGTGCCCGCGTAACGGATGCCCACGAGGGGTACTCCGAGGTCGACCTGAAAACCGCCACTGCTCAGTCGCTCAACGTCTTCTACGCCAAGGCGATCTACGAAGCCTACCGTGAGAATCCGGAGCGCTATATCGCCTTCCTCAAGCACCTGCATCTGGATCGTCCGATGGGGTTGGAGGCCTTTGGTGAGCGAACTCCTCTGTTGCCCGAACCCGGCCAAAAGGGGTGGTACCCCCACGTAACACTTCCGAACTTGGGGTATGGATATGCCATCGAGCTCACCCCGCTGCAGATCCTCGTACTCTACAATGCGGTGGCCAACAAAGGCAGGATGGTCGCCCCGCGCCTGATCCGCGAGATTCAGCGACAGGGCCAGACCATGGAGGCCTTCCCGCCCAAGGTGCTGGTTGAGCAGATCTGCTCGGAGGGTACCCTGGCGCTTGTACGGGAGTGCTTGGAGGAGGTTGCTCTGAGCGGTACGGCCAAATACTATTTCGGCGATACGACCCGTTATCGGGTGGGCGCCAAAACCGGTACGGCGAAATTTGCCCAGGGGGATATTCACTACACGGACGGCTACTATCTGGGCACGATGGTTACCTACCTGCCGGCCGACAATCCGCAATACACCCTCCTGACGGCCCTCTTTACCCGGCAAGGGAACGGCTCGACGATCTATGGTGCCGGTCTGGCCGGCCCCGTACAGCAGCACGTAGCCACCTACCTCTCGGCCCGCATCGAGCGCAAAGAGGAGGCGGCGACCAATGCGGAGGCCCTCCCCTCAGCCCTCAAAGGGGGCGATCTGAGGGAGGTACGCCGCGTGGCCGACCACTACGACCTGGAACTCACCCTCCCCGCCAAACAGGGGTGGGGCCGAGCGAATTGCGAGGATGATGAAGCCCGTATCGAACTGATCGAGGGGGGCGACACAATCCCCGACCTGCGCGGCATGGGACTGAAGGATGCTCTCTACCTGCTTGAGCGTCTGGGACTTCAGGTAACCTTTACGGGACATGGCCGTGTGGTGAGCCAAACGCCCGCCCCGGGGAGAGTAGCCCAAAAGGGGAGCGGGGCAACACTCCGCCTGGAATAAACTTTCCGAAACGAAAAAAAGAGAAAAACAAGATAAACCGATGAAACAACTCAGCGAATTGCTAAAAGGGGTGGAGGTTCGGCAGTGGGCCGGAGCCCCTGACATCGAGGTCAACACCCTCTGTTTCGACTCTCGCAAGGTCGAGCCCGGCAGCTGCTTTGTCGCCATCACGGGGAGTGCCAACGATGGGCACCGCTACATCCGGGGGGCTATCGAGGCGGGGGCTGCGGCCATCCTCTGTGAGCAGCTGCCCGAGGAGCTGTGCGAAGGGGTGAGCTACGCTGTAGTGGCCGACACGAATAGCGCCCTGGCCTCGGCTGCCGCCAACCTCTACGACCACCCCTCCCGCCAACTCAAATTGGTGGGGGTTACGGGAACCAACGGCAAGACCACCACGGCCACCCTGCTGGCCGACCTCTTCAAGGGGCTCGGCTACCTGACCGGATTGATCTCGACGGTGGTCTATCGTGTGGGCAACCGCACCCTCCCCTCGACCCACACCACCCCCGATGCGCTACGCCTCAACGCCATGCTGCGCGAGATGGTGGATCAGGGTGTCGAGTACTGCTTTATGGAGGTTTCGTCGCACGCCATTGCCCAGAAACGGGTGGAGGGGCTCTGCTTTGCGGGAGCCATCTTCACCAACCTCACGCACGACCATCTGGACTATCACCACACCTTTGCCGAGTACCTGTCGGTCAAGAAGTCGCTCTTCGACAATCTTCCGAAAGAGGCCTTTGCCCTGATCAACATCGACGACCGCAACGGTCGCGTGATGGGGCAGAATTGCCGTGCCCGTCTCTCCACGCTCTCGCTGCGTTCACCGGCCGATTTCCACTGCCGGATTCTGGAGATGCACCTCGACGGCATGCTACTCAAGGTGGGCGAACAGGAGCTCTGGGTCAATCAGCTCGGCCGCTTCAACGCCTACAACCTGCTCGGTGTCTACGCAACGGCCATGCTGTTGGGGGCCCGACGCGAAGAGGTGCTCTGCGCCCTCTCGACGCTACGCTCGGTGGATGGGCGCTTTGAGGCGATCGCAGCCGAGGATGGCACGGTGGGTTTGGTCGACTACGCCCACACGCCCGATGCGCTGGAGAATGTCCTGCAAACCATCGAGGAGATCCGCCGTCCCGATCAGCGGCTCTATGTGGTCTGTGGCTGCGGGGGCGACCGCGACCGCACCAAACGCCCCGAGATGGCAGCCATTGCCCTGAAATATGCCTCCTACGCCTACTTCACCTCGGATAATCCCCGTAGCGAATCGCCCGAGGCGATCCTCGACGAGATGACGGCCGGCCTGGATGCAACGGCCCGCTACACGCGCATTGTTGACCGCGCCCAAGCGATCTTCATGGCCGTCATGGTGGCTCGTCCGGGAGATATTATTTTAGTGGCCGGAAAGGGGCACGAGAATTACCAGATCATCGGCGATCAGAAGCTCCACTTCGACGACCGCGAGGAGCTTCGCAAAGCCTTTGCCGAAAAGGCCAAGGCCCGATGCTAACCCACTAACAACCAAAGTAAAAAAATTGACGTATGCTTTATAACCTGTTTCAGTATCTTGAACGCCAGTTCGACCTGCCCGGCTCGGGAATGTTTCAATACATCTCGTTCCGTGCTGCGGCAGCCATCATCTTGGCCCTTTTGATCGTCATCTTCTTCGGCAAACGCATCATCCGCTTCCTGCAGCGCAAGCAGATCGGCGAGGAGATCCGCGATCTGGGGCTCGAAGGGCAGTTGCAGAAGCGCGGCACCCCCACGATGGGTGGCGTGATTATCCTGTTGGCCATCCTGATCCCCACTCTGCTCTTTGCCCGTTTAGACAACGTCTACATTCAGCTGCTGCTGATCTCCACCCTCTGGTTGGGCTTTATCGGTGGTCTGGACGACTACATCAAGGTCTTTCGCCACAAGAAGGAGGGACTTAGCGGCCGCTTCAAGATTGTGGGGCAGGTGGGCTTGGGAATCATCGTGGGCCTGAGCATGTGGCTCTCGGAGGATATTGTCATCCGCGAAAAGATCACCCTGCCGGCCGAGACGGTCTTTGTGGATGCCTCGGGCAACGAGGTGGTTCAACAGACCCAGCAGGTGGCCCTCTCACCCGAGGCGGTGAAGGCGACCAAAACGACCATTCCCTTCCTGAAGAACAACGAGTTGGACTACCGCTCGATCATGGGGGGTAACGAGCCGCTCTCGTGGCTGCTCTATATCTTCGTAGCGATCTTCGTCGTGACAGCCGTCTCAAACGGCGCGAACCTGACCGACGGGCTCGACGGCCTGGCTACCGGTGTCTCGGCCCCCATTGCCGTTGTATTGGGCATATTGGCCTACCTCTCGGGCCACATCGTCTATGCCGACTACCTCAATATCATGTACATCCCCGGATCGGGTGAGTTGGTGGTCTTTGCGGCCGCTTTTGTCGGTGCTTTAGTGGGTTTCTTGTGGTACAACTCCTTCCCGGCCCAGATCTTCATGGGCGACACGGGTTCGCTCTCGATCGGAGGTATTATCGCCGTCTTTGCCCTCTGCATCCGCAAGGAGCTGCTTCTGCCGCTGCTCTGCGGTATCTTCCTGGTGGAGAGCCTCTCGGTGATGCTGCAGGTGGGCTACTTCAAATACACGAAACGCAAGTGGGGCGAGGGTCGTCGCATCTTCCTGATGTCGCCCCTGCACCACCACTATCAGAAACGCGGCCACTTCGAGACCAAGATCGTCATTCGCTTCTGGATTATCTCGATGCTCCTGGCCGCCATCTCGTTGGTAACCCTGAAAATTCGTTAAACAGATGAAACGCATTATTGTTCTTGGTGGCGGTATCAGTGGCTACGGATCTGCCATTCTGGCCCAGAAAAAGGGCTTTGATGTCTTTTTGTCGGATGCCGGCAAGATCGCTCCGCGCTTTAAGGAGCGCCTCGAAGAGTGGAAGGTTCCCTACGAAGAGGGTGGCCATAGCGAGGAGCTGATTCTCTCGGCCTCGGAGGTGATCAAGTCTCCCGGTATTCCCGACAAGGCGCCCATCGTCCAAAAGTTGCGCGAACGCTCGATCCCCGTCATCTCGGAGATAGAGTTTGCCTTCCGCTACATCGGCAAGGCCAACACGATCTGCATCACGGGCTCGAACGGCAAGACGACCACCACCTCACTCATCTACAAGATCATGCACGACGCCGGCAAACGAGTGGCCCTGGGCGGCAATATCGGGGAGAGCTTTGCCTACTCGGTGGCGGTGGGAGGATATGATTGGTATGTATTGGAGCTCAGCTCGTTCCAACTGGACGGCATGTTCGATTTCAGGGCCGACATCGGCGTATTGATGAACATCACGCCCGACCACCTGGATCGCTACGACTACTCCTTCCAGAACTACATCGACTCGAAGATGCGCATCACACGCAACCAGCACTCGCGCAACTACTTCATCTACTCGGGCGATGACGAGGTGATCTGGCGCGAGATCGAGAAACGCGGCCCGGCCCTCCACATGAAGCAGCTTCCCTTTGCCGTGAAGAGCGTAGTGGCCAGCGGTGTGGGCGACGCCTTTCCGGATGGCGACACGGGAAAGTTTACGGCCGTAGTCGGCGATAAGGAGGTGAACATCGACACCCGCAAGATGCAGATCAAGGGGCTGCACAACACCTACAACGCCATGGCGGCCACATTAGCCACGCTCGCGGCAGGGGTGGCTCCGGCCAAGATCCGCAAGGCGATCTACGACTTCTCGCCCGTAGAGCACCGCCTGGAGCCCGTAGCCGAGATGGGCGGGGTGGAGTGGATCAACGACTCGAAGGCGACCAATGTGGATTCGGTGTGGTATGCCTTAGAGTCGATGAAGCGCCCCACGGTATGGATTGCGGGGGGCACGGACAAGGGCAACGACTACGAGCCTCTCAAGGAGTTTGCCCGCGAGAAGGTACACACGCTGATCTGCATGGGGCTCGACAACCGCAAATTGGAGGAGAGCTTCCGAGGCGTCATTCCCCAAATCATCTCCACCTCGTCGCTCGACGAGGCCTTTGAGGCGGCCTATAAGGCGGCCCGAGAGGGGGACAGCGTACTCCTTTCACCGGCTTGCGCCTCGTTCGACCTCTTCAAAAACTACGAGGAGCGCGGCCGTCTGTTCAAGGCCAAGGTGTTGGAAAAGAAAACCCGCGACGAAAACAACGCATAGAACACCATGAAGGAGCAGCACGGCAATCCGACAGAGCCCTCCTGGGTGGCACGCATCTTTCGCGGAGATAAGGTGCTGTGGATCACTGCGGCCGTACTGGCCGTGATCTCGGTACTGGTGGTCTACTCCTCAACCGCCAAGATGGCCTACGCCTCGAGCGGCATCCGCACCTCGGGGCACTTCCTGCGCGACCAACTGCTGATCCTGATCCTCTCGGTGATGGCCCTATTGGTGGTTCACCGCATCAACAGCCGTATCTACAACCGCTTCTCGCGCTGGATCTACTTCGCTTTCTTGGGACTAACCGTCGCGGTCTACTTCATTGGCACAACCACCAACGGCGCGGCCCGCTGGATCCCCCTGATGGGCTTCAACCTGCAACCCTCCGAGGGGCTGAAGGTGGCTACGATCCTCTTCCTGGCCCGCCAGTTGGCCTCGCGCCAGAGTGTGATCGACAAGCTGCGCTTAGTCCCCTCTCTCAACCCCTTGCGATGGCGGGAGAAGGAGCAGAGAAAGATCTGGCAGGAGGGCACCTGGCCGATCCTGATGCCGATGGTGGCCTCGTGTGTGGTCATCTTTCCGGCCCATACCTCATCGGCCGTGTTGGTCTTTTGCACCTCACTGGTGATGATGCTCATCGGCCGTGTGCGGATCAAGGAGTTGCTACGCATCATCGGCCTGGCCCTGATAGGGGTTGTGCTGATTATGGGGCTGAATCTGGGTCGTAGCGCCACGGCCGAAGGGAGAGTCGGCACCTGGATCACCCTCTGGACCGAGGAGCGCATCGAGATCCCTGTCGAGGAGCTCACCGACACCGAACGCTCGATGATCGCCATCCGCAACGGCGGGATCATGGGCAAGGGTGCCGGCCAAAGTGCCATGCGCGTCGAGATGACCCACCCCGAGAGCGACTACGCCTACGCCTTCTTTGTCGAGGAGTACGGCATCATCTTAGGGATCCTGCTTTTGATGCTCTACCTCTGGATCTTCTTCCGCGCCATCCTGATCTTCGAGCGTTGCGGCACCGCCTTCCCCGGATTGCTGGTGCTGGGGTTGGCCCTACTGATCACAACGCAGGCACTGCTCCATATCATGGTGACCCTCAACCTGATCCCCGAGACGGGACAGACCCTCCCGCTTATCTCGCGCGGTGGCTCCTCCACCCTCTTTACGGCCATCGCACTGGGGATGATCCTCTCGGTGAGTCGCCAAAACGAGGAGCAGTCGCACGACAAACCCAAGGGCGAATCACTCCTGGAGAGGTAACCTGTTTTTATCCCTCGGTACCCCTTCCCCCACTTTTTACACTTTTTTACACCTTTTTACACTTTTTACAGCTCTTACACCCCTGTAAGGTGTAAAATGTAAAAAAGCGGTTGTGCCGTAGGGGAGTGTGCCTGGGAATACTGGGAATTTAGGGAATGATGGGAGGCCCACAACGCCCCGGGTAATCCCATTATTCCCATTACTCCCATAATTCCCAGGCTAACGCCCCCACGGTAATACGCCCCGGGTAATCCCATAATTCCCAGTATTCTCAGGCGTAACGCCCACCCTTGTTACGTTACGCGTTACGTTATGTGTTTCGTTCCCACCCTGCACACCACTACTACACTACTCTACTCTACTCTACACTACTCTACACTCCACCATCGCATGGGTATCTTTTTTAATACCTGCGCATCTTAGGGACTATGCCGTAGTCGCAGGGTAACAGGCAATAGAACGATAGGTTGTTTACCTGCGTTGGCACTCCCTTCAGCATGCTTGATTTATAAATCTAAATGGTGCTTATAGATAAGTATATACATAGCTTGTTGCAGCTATTGGGATAGCCCCACAACGTAATTCAAAATTGAGCGAAAAAGAGACTTCGCTCTTCTGCTGCTGCGCCTCGGCATAGCCAAACGCTCCCTCGTTTGGCTATGCACTCGGCTTGCACCGCAGTTCAAAATTGGTTGTACCGCGGGGGGGGTGAGGGGATGGGAGTACTGGGAGTACTGGGATTCCCCGGAGCGTATTACCCACAGCAATTCCCCTCAGCAAAAAAACAATCTTGAATCTTGAATTCCCTTCCGGGCCTCCCATTATTCCCAGCACTCCCATAATTCTCATCTTATAGCACCCCACACCACAACCCCATTTTTGATTTTAGAGGAGCAAATTTCTCTCTTAAACGCAGCACGGGCCAGATGGGTAGTACTGAATGTACGTCCCATTTGGCCCGCGCAAGAGCAAGGTGAAATTTGCCCTATAAAATCAAAAAATTACTTGGTAGGAATATCCTTATTCACATTCTTCGACCCAACCAAGGCATAGAAGAGCATGTAAACCAAGCAGATAACGATAACCCAGTAGCTGGCCTGATAGCCGATACCGTCCTTGAGGTCAACAATCACATTCTGCAAAAGGGGAAGAATACCGCCACCGCAAACCAAGGCCATGAAGATACCCGAAGCCTTTTCAGTGTATTTGCCAAGACCCTCAACGGCTAAGTTGAAGATGCCGCCCCACATGACAGAGGTGCAGAGACCCATAAAGACGAGCAACGCCGCATTGATGGGAACAAGCACCATACCGAAGCCCTTGGCACCCTCGAATACGGGGAGGGTTACCATGTCGGTAACGGGGAGGAAGATGGCACCCAGCACGAGCAGGAGACCGACCGACGAGACGGTCGTAAGCATCACCTTGGCCGAAACCTTGCTGCCGATCACACCACCCACCAAGCGGCCGATCAGCATCAGGAACCAATAGGTGCCGGCTACCGATGCTGCAACAGCCTCGGCATTCACATCCGTACCCAAAAGGTTGAGCGAGGGATTCTGCAGCCACTTATTCAGTACGTTGGGAATACCCACCTCGATACCTACATAGACGAAGATGGCTACCGAACCCAAGATGAAGTGACGGAAGGAGAGCGGGCCGTACTTCGACTCCTCGACCTGCTTCACTACGGTCTGCGTGTTCTCGGGAATCGTAGCCGTCCAGATCACCACAAAGGCAAAGGCAAAGATGGCCAGTGCGGCATACATCAACGGGAATACGTCGCTGATCTGCGACTTGGCGATCGAGGGGATCAACAGACCCGTGAGGATGATGACGGCCGTACCGCAGAGCGAATTGAACGAACCACCGATCTGCACCAGCTGATTACCCGTGTTACCACCGCCGCCCAACTTGTTGAGCATGGGGTTGACCACCACGTTGAGCATACACATCGAGAAACCGGCCACGAAGGCACCCAACAGGTAGAGGCCGAAGCTGCCCGCATAGCCCGAGATGGTCTGAATACCCACGCCGACAAAGCCTACGGCCACTGCCGCCAAGGCCGTCTTCTTGTAGCCATACTTCTCCAACATCGAACCGGCCGGAATACCCATGATGGCATAGGCGATGAAGTTGGCGAAAACGCCCAACGTTCCCATCCAGTTCGGAACCGAGAACTGATACTTAAGAATGTCGCCCATGGGCGATGCTAAATTCGTGACGAAGGCAATCATTCCGAAGAGGAACATCATCACGATAATCGGCAAAATGTTTTTCTTTTGTCCCATAATGATTATTGTTTTAGGTTTTTCTGTTCTAACGGTCGCGCTCGGCGATATAGGAGCAAAGGGCCTCGAGCGAGTTGCGGGCCTCACAGCGGGGATAGTGCACAAGGAGCGCCCGGGCCTGGTCGATATAGTCGTGCATCAGGCGGCGGGCCTGGTCAAGACCGCCGCAGCGGGTAACCACCGTGGCTAAGTAGGAGAGCTCCTCCTCGCTGTGGGCACAGGCCTTGAGACGGCCAAGCAGCTCCTCACGACGCTCGGGCGTGGCCTGCTCGAGCACCAACAAGAGCGGCAGGGTGATCTTCCCCTCACGCAGGTCGTTGTAGGCATGCTTTCCGGTCTTGGCCTCGGGCGAGAAGTCGAGGATGTCGTCCTGAATCTGGAAGGCCATGCCGAGTGCCTCGCCAAAGCGGTGCATCTGCTCCACCTGCGGCTTTGAGGCCCCCACCGAGAGGGCTCCGGCCGAGGCACTGACGGCCAGAAGCGTGGCCGTCTTGCGGCGAATCACGTCGTAATAGCGCTGCCGCGAGATG
The DNA here is from genome assembly GCA_964600455.1 of uncultured Alistipes sp. Lineage (GTDB taxonomy): Bacteria > Bacteroidota > Bacteroidia > Bacteroidales > Rikenellaceae > Alistipes. The sequence continues at coordinate 19,488 of CAZRJU010000003.1, forward strand.
AGCTGATCCCGCACCGTCTCGCTCTGCAAGACCTCCCCTTCGCAGAGGGCCGTCATGGCACGGGTGATGTGGTCTACCAGATCGAACTGACCGCTCTCCATGCCGATCGAGAGGTTGCGGGCAAGGATATAGTCGCCCAAGATAACGGCGTTGCGCGACTGCCAAAGGGCATTGACCGAGGGGGTTCCGCGACGCTCATCGGCCTCGTCGATCACGTCATCGTGAATCAAGGAGGCTAAGTGGATCATCTCGACCAGCATGGCCGCAATGTGGCAGCGACGGCCGATGCGATGCTCCTCAGAGGCGTGCAGCAGGGCCACAAGAAAGACGAGCAGGGGGCGTACCCCCTTTCCCCGCGAGGCCAAGGCGTGTTGGAGCATCTCATCGAGCAGCGCTCCGTCGGCGGCAAATTGCCGGTGCACGAAGTGCTCAAATTCCTCGATTTGAGCCTCAACCGGTCGGCGAATCACTTGGAGTTCAGTCATATCTTCTTGTTTGCGCTTACTTTATCCGAACAAAGGTAGTAAAAAAAGTTGGTTTTTATCCGCCTCGTGGGGCGTTTTTCCCCTTTTTGGCAAGAAAAAGTGGAGCAAACAACTCTTTTTTGCGCCACTCGGACAAAAAAGCGGAATGTTCCATATATTTTTCGTATCTTTGTCGGTTGGAACTTTTTTAAGATGAAGCCATTTACTTCCTATATTGCAAAGGCTGTGCCCGCTTTGGTTGCGCTGGGCTGCTACTTCCTTATTGCCGTTCTCTACTTTGCTCCCCAGTTCGGAGGCGATGTGCTTCCGCAGCACGATGTGGTGCAGTACGAGGGCATGGCCCACGACATCCGCACCTGCCGTGCCGAGACGGGGGAGGATCCCCAATGGACCGGCGGCATGTTTGGCGGTATGCCCGCCTACCTGATCAATGTCGCCTACCCGGCCCAGTTGGTCAAGAACTGGATCGGCCCCCTGACACGCCTGATCGACACCCCGGCCGCCTTCATCTTCTTTGCCATGGCGGCCATGTGGCTGATGCTGCGCATGATGCGACTGAACAGCTGGGTAGCCTTAGCCGGAGGTTTAGCCTGGGGCCTCTCGACCTACTTCTTTTTGATTATCGGAGCCGGCCATATTACCAAGATGTGGGCCTTGGTCTACACCCCACTCATGATGGGTGGAGCCTGGCTCACGTTGCGGGGAAAATGGTGGATAGGCGCCACGCTTACAGCCCTCTTTACCTCACTGGAGATCGGAGCCAACCACCCGCAAATCACCTACTATTTCTTGGTGGCCATGGCCCTCTTCTGGCTCTCGGAGGGTTACTTTGCCTGGAAGGAGCAACGTGGCAAAGATTTCCTGAAACGCACACTCGCCCTGTTGGCTGCCGGCATATTGGCCGTGGGCTCCAACTTTTCGCCGCTCTGGTATACGATGCAGCACACCCCCGACACCATCCGCGGAGGCTCGGAACTGGCTACCGCCGAATCGGGTACCGAAGGGCTTGACCTGAAGTATGCCACCGACTGGAGTTACGGGCCTTCGGAGAGTTGGAATCTGCTGATCCCCAACTTCATGGGTGGCACCTCGGCCGACGGATTCTCGCGCGACGGAGAGGTACACGACGCCCTCTCGGAGTTCGGTCTTGCCGCCTACGCACCGCAACTGCCCGCCTACTGGGGCGACCAACCCTTCACGGCCGGCCCCACCTACTTAGGAGCGGTGGCCATCCTCTTGGCGATCTTCGCCCTTATCATCCTCCCCGGGAGAGAGAAGTGGTGGATTGTGGCCGCTTCGTTAGTGGCGCTGCTGCTGGCTTGGGGACGCCACCTGATGCCCCTGACCGAGTTTATGTTCCACTACCTGCCCGGCTACGACAAGTTCCGCACCGTGTCGATGTTCCTGGTGGTGGTGGAGTGGACCGTGCCCCTCTTGGCAGCCCTCGGTCTGATGGCCCTTTGGCAGGGCGTGGAGCGCGAAAAGTTGCGCCGAGCCCTCTGCTGGAGCGGAGCTATCGTAGGGGGTATCTGCCTGATAATGGCCCTCGCCGGCAACCTCATTTTCGATTTTGGCGAAGAGACCGCACGCGAGGAGATGACGGCTCTCTATGGCCAGATGTTCCGCCAGAGCGGCATGCAGGAGGCCCTCGACCAGGGGGTGGACTTTGAGATGGGACAACTCACGGCCGAAGCGATGGCCAAGGAGCGCTTCTCGATCATGCAGGCCGATGCCTGGCGATCGCTGCTCCTGATCGCCCTCACCGTGGCGGCTATCTGGATCTACCTGCAACAGGGGATGAAGCGCGGCGTGTGGTTGCTGCTCATGGTACTTCTCTTCGGGGTGGATATGGTGCCCGTCAACCTGCGCTACCTCTCCCACGATAGCTTTGTGGAGGCGCGGCAGAACCGCGTAACCCCCACCGCAGCCGACCGCAAAATCATGGCCGACAAGGAGCCCGGCTACCGTGTACTGAACCTCACGGTAAGCCCCTTCAACGACGCCACAACCAGCTATTTCCACCGCTCGATCGGCGGATACCACGGTGCCAAATTAGCCCGCTATCAGGATCTGATCGAACGCCACCTGAACCAACTCAATGAGGAGGTGCTCGACATGCTCAATACGCGCTATGTGATCTTGGGTCAAGACTCCGTATGGCACCGCGAGACGGCCAATGGCCCCGCCTGGTTTGTGGATCACCTCCTGGCGGTCGACTCGGCCGAGGAGGAGATCACCCGCTTAGGCGAGATCGACACCCGCACGGCGGCAATCATCCGCCGCGAGGATTTCGACAAGGCCGACCACATCGCCCCCACCACCCTCTTCTCGGATGAAGAGCCCGTGCGCTCGATCCGTTTGGTGAGCTACCAACCCAACCACCTCCTCTACGAGAGCTCCTGCTCGGAGCCCTCGGTCGTGATCTTCTCGGAGATCTACTACGACAAGGGGTGGCACCTCTACGTCGATGGCGAGGAGCAACCCTACTTCCGCGCGGACTATGTGCTGCGCGGTGCCCAACTGCCGGCCGGCGACCACCAAATCGAGTGGCGATTCCGGGCTCCGCAGTGGGGCCTGATCGAGGGGATCACCTGCTGTTGTTCGCTCATCATCCTGATTGGCGCAATAGGGTGCCTTGTTCTTGCGTTACGCCGAAAAACGGACGATGAAGAGCAACCCGAAAACGAGATAAAAGTCGCAGAAGATGAAAGACGATAAACGCCTCAAGCGCAAGGTGCGCAACTCCTACATCGTATCGACCGTCAGCATGGCGCTCGTACTCTTTCTGTTGGGATCGGTAGCCTACCTGATCGCCGCCGCCATGACCGCGGCCCACACCCTGCAGGAGGGGATCACCCTCACGGTCGAGATTCGCAACGAAGCCTCCCCGGAGGCTCGTGAAGAGCTCCGCAACCTGCTCGTTAAGGAGGAGCTGTGCCGCTCGGTACACTTCCTCTCGCGCGAAGAGAAGGCCTCGGACAGCGACTTCCGCCGCATGTTTGAGCAGGAGTTCGAGGCCATCCTGGAGGAGAATCCCCTTCTGGACAGCTTCGAGGTGCAACTCACGGCCCGCTCCGAGGAGCAGCCCCTGGTCGAAGCCCTGATCGGGCGCCTGACCGAGATCGAGGCGGTGGATCGTGTCTCTTGGCCGGCCAACATGGCCGAGCGGCTCCATGCAACGATCGGCAAGATCCGCCTGGTACTCCTGCTCTTCGGAGGAGCCCTGCTCATCATCTCGCTCATCCTGCTCAACAACACAATCCGCTTAGCCATCTTCTCGAAACGCTACCTGATCAACACCATGAAACTGGTGGGGGCAACCAAGTGGTACATCATGCGCCCCTTCCTCGGGCAGAGCATTCGACAGGGAATCTGGGCCGGTTTGGGCGGTTCGGTACTCTTTATCGGAGCGATCTATGGTCTCAACGAGGCCATTCCCGAACTCTCGTCGTTGGCCGAGATGGAGAAGATCGCCATCATCGTCGGAAGCATGGTGGGAGTCGGAGTCCTCTTTGCGCTCCTCTTCACGGCAACCGCCGTCAACAAGTTTGTCAATATGAAATCCAGTAAAATACACCTCTATTAGGCATGAAAAAGATTGATGAAATCCGCGACAAGAACGACGACAAGATGCCGTTGGCCATGAAGAACTACCTGTTGCTGGCCATCGGGTTCCTGCTGATCGTCGTGGGAATGATCCTCATGGCCGGGGGAAAGAGCACCTCGCCCGACGAGTTCAACTACGCCATGTTTTCGTTCCGCCGCATTACGCTGGCCCCCATCATCATCGTGGCGGGCTTTGCCTTCGAGATCTACGCCATTCTTAAACGCTAACCTGTATGGGAGTTATTGAAGCCATCCTGCTCGGCCTTGTTCAGGGACTGACCGAGTTTTTGCCCGTCTCATCGAGCGGCCACCTGCAAATCTTCAAGGAGATCCTCGGCGTGGAGATCGCCGGCAACGTAACCTTCGACGTTACGCTGCACGCCGCCACCGTGCTCAGTACGATTGTGGTGATGTGGGCCGAGATCACCCGCCTCTTTACGGGGCTCTTCTCGCGCCGCTTCAATGAGGAGCAACGCTACGTGCTGAAGATCATTCTCTCGATGATCCCTGCCGGCGTGGTCGGTATCCTCTTCTCCGAGCAGATCGAGTATCTCTTCACCTCGTTGGCCTTTGTGGGAGCCATGCTGCTGCTCACGGCCCTCTTGCTGAGCTTTGCCTACTATGCCAAGCCGCGCCAAAAGGAGACGATCTCCTGGCGTGATGCCTTCCTCATCGGTTGCGCCCAGGCGGTGGCCACCCTGCCGGGCCTTTCGCGCTCGGGTACGACCATCGCCACCGGTCTCCTGCTGGGCAACCGCAAGGAGGGGGTGGCCCACTTCTCCTTCCTGATGGTGATCCCCGTGATCCTCGGCAAAATGCTGCTCGACATCGTCTCGGGCGAGATGAGCGCTCTGGGGGTGGAGACCATGCCCCTTGTGGCCGGATTCCTGGCCGCCTTTGTCTCGGGAGCCCTGGCCTGCAAATTCATGATCAACATCGTCACGCGCGGTAAGCTGATCTGGTTTGCCTACTATTGTGCCGTGGCCGGTGCACTTTCGATCCTCTATACCCTGCTTTAATTCCACACCGGTAGAAAAAAAAACAGCTATATGCGCTACAAACCCAACGAAGTTATCCCCTTTACCCTCAAAGGCATTATTTTCGATGAGGGCTACATTGCCGTCATCGACAAACCCTTGGAGTGGACCTCGGCCGATGTGGTACGCAAGATCAAGTTCGATCTGCGCAAGGTGGGCTACCCGAAAATCAAGGTGGGCCACGCCGGTACGCTCGATCCGCTGGCTACCGGCATTCTGATCGTCTGCATCGGCAAGGCGACCAAACTGGTGGATCAACTGCAAGCCGAAGAGAAGGAGTATGAGGCCGAGGTGATGCTCGGAGCCACCACCCCAAGCGACGATCTGGAGCACCCGATCGACCAAACCTACCCCACCGAACACATTACCCGCGACAGCGTGTTGGCCGCCCTCGAATCACTCAAGGGAGAGCGACTGCAAACCCCGCCCCTCTACTCGGCCAAAAAGGTGGAGGGCGTAAGGGCCTATGACATCGCCCGTGCCGGAGAAAGCGTGGCCCTCAAGCAGGCGCTGATCAACATCTACGAGTTGGAACTCTTGGAGTATGAACTGCCCCGCATCCGCATCCGTGTACGTTGCAGCAAAGGCACCTACATCCGCTCGCTGGCCCGTGAAATTGGCCAGGCACTCCAATCCGGAGGCCACCTGACAGCCCTCAGACGTACCCGCAGCGGTGGTTTTACCCTCCGACAAGCCCACACCTTAGATGATTTTTTGAAAAAACTTGCCGAGTGCGAAACAAAATAGCGATTTTTGCGTATAACTATCAATTGTTTCGTTTGCAAAAAGAAAACCATAAAAGCCCATGAAACTATCCCAATACGGATATGACTTTTCGCCCGAGATGTTGGCGAAATACCCGATGGAGAACCGCGATGAGTCGCGGCTTCTGGTGCTTCATCGCTCAACCGGAGAGATCGAGCACCGTATCTTCAAGGAGGTGATCGAGTACTTCGACGAGAAGGATCTCTTTCTCTTGAACGACACCAAGGTCTTTCCTGCCCGTCTCTACGGCAACAAGGAGAAGACCGGCGCCGAGATCGAGATCTTCCTGCTGCGCGAGCTGAACCACGACCTGCGTCTGTGGGATGTATTGGTCGATCCGGCCCGCAAGATCCGCATCGGCAACAAACTCTACTTCGGTGATGACGACCTGTTGGTGGCCGAAGTGATCGACAACACCACCTCGCGCGGCCGTACGCTGCGCTTCCTCTTTGACGGAAGCTACGAGGAGTTCAAGGAGGCCCTCTTCAAACTGGGTGAGACACCGCTGCCCCGTTGGGTACGCGAAAAGGTGGAGCCCGAGGATCAGGAGCGCTACCAGACCATCTTCGCCTCGAAGGAGGGTGCCGTAGCCGCCCCCACGGCCGGCATGCACTTCTCGAAGCACCTGCTCAAGCGCATGGAGATTCGCGGAATCGACACCGCCTTCCTCACGCTGCACGTCGGTCTGGGGAACTTCCGCACGGTGGATGTCGAGGATCTCTCGAAACACAAGATGGACTCGGAGCAGTACTTCGTGAGCCCCGAGACGGCCGAGGCGGTCAATTCGGCCAAGCGCAACGGAAATAAGGTGGTGGCAGTGGGTACGACCGTGATGCGTACGATCGAGACGGTGGTTTCGACCGGCGGCATGATCAACCCGCAAGAGGGATGGACCAATAAGTTCATCTTCTCGCCCTACGACTTCTCGGTGGCCGATGCCATGATCTCAAACCTCCATCTGCCCTACTCCACCCAGCTGATGATGGTGTCGGCGTTTGGTGGCCACGAGCAAGTGATGAACGCCTACAAGGTGGCCAAGGAGGAGGGGTATCGTTTTGGCACCTACGGCGACGCCATGTTGATTTTATAGGCAAAATTGTGGATTTTTTTAACTAACTTTGCAACAGTAAACCCATTCCGATCATGGCAAACAAGATATTGTACGTCTGCAAGCAGATAACGCCCTATCTGCCTGAAAACGAGGAGTCGTTGCTCTGCCGTTCGCTCTGTCAGGCAATGCAGGAGCGTGGCGAGGAGATTCGTACCTTCATGCCCCGCTATGGCGTCATCAACGAGCGTCGCCATCAACTCCATGAGGTGATCCGCCTCTCGGGCATGAACCTCATTATCGACGACAACGACCACCAGCTCATTATCAAAGTGGCCTCCATCCCTTCGGCCCGCGTACAGATCTACTTCATTGATAACGACGACTTCTTCTCGCGCAAGGCGGTGCTGCACAACGAGGCCGGCGAGGAGTTTTCGGATAATGACGAGCGTGCCATCTTCTTTGCACGCGGCATTCTGGAGACGGTGCGCAAGCTGCGTTGGACCCCCTCGATTGTCCACTGCCACGGGTGGTTCTCGACCATCGTACCCCTCTACCTGAAGCACGTCTTTGCCGACGATCCCATCTTCCAGAACCTGAAGGTGGTGCTTTCGCTCTATGAGGACGACTTCAAGCTGCCGCTCGAGGAGGGCTTTGCCCGTAAGCTCCACGATGAGGGGATCCGGAGCGATCGCCTCTCGATTCTCGAAACCCCTTCATACGAAAATCTCTATCGCTTCGTTATGGAGTATGCCGACGGATTCGTGCTGGCCTCGCCCAATGTAAAGGAGGAGGTGTGCGAAATGATCCGCCAGAGCGGAAAGCCCGTTTTGGAGTATGAGGATCCCGCGGCACCGGAGTTTTTCGATAATTACCACCGATTCTATGAAACACTTTAATTTATTGGGACGCATCCTCTCGTCGATCTGCTTGGTGGTGGCCTCGCTGGCTCTCACCTTCATCGGTTGTACGGAGGTCGACGACTCGCTCGGCTCGGAGTTTATCCCCGACAACCAGCAGATGAAGATCGGCTTCCGCTCGCTGAAGCCCTGCATCGCCACCTCGCTCTACCGCACCGACTCGATCCGCACCTCGAATATCGAGAACGGTCTGTTGGGATCGACCCACAGCGATACATTCGGCCTGCGTACGGCAGGTTTCTTCACGCAATACACCTGGGGCTATTGTCCCGATTCGACGGCCGGATTCGGTTACCGTCCGATCTTCGACTCGCTCCTGATGGGTATTGCCGTTACCGACCATGCGGGCGACACCACCCTGGTCAAGCGCTACAATGTCTACGAGGTGATTGACGATAGTTTCCTGCGCGAGAGCGAAGATACGCTCTTCTACGGCTTCTTCGATCCGAATCCCTACTTGAAGCGATCCCCGCTCTTTACGTTCGACTTCCCCAACCAGGCCAAGGGGATCTACACCACCTCCACCTCCGTTAAGTTGGAGCCCACGGCGGCCGGTATGGATCTCGTGCGTCGCCTGATGCTCCTCGAAGAGCCCTATGTCGACAACGATATGTCGGGATTCTTCGATGCCGAGGAGTGGGTAAGCCATTTCAAGGGGCTCTACATCTGCCCGGCCGAGGATGCCGCCTCGCAAAGCGAGAGCGCCATCTACAACTTCGATCTCTTGCAGATGGGCCTTATTCTCTGTGGGCGTAACCGCGACAAGGAGGATCCCACGCTGATTCAGGATACCACCACCTCGCTCTACTACTTCTACGACGAGAGCGCCGTGGCCGGCAACAACTCGATCAACACGATCCGCCACGACTACACCCGTTCGCTCTTTGCCGATAAGCAGTTCAACGAGCGCGAAGGGGTCTTCTCGCCGACAACGACCTGCTATGTGGAGGGCTTGGCCGGTATCGTTACCCGCCTGACCTTCGAGGAGTCGCTCTTCGAGCAGATGGAGAAGATCCTGAGCGAGGAGCTTGACGAGTATGGCAACCCCTACTCCTCGTTGGCGCTGAATCAGGCGGCTCTGCGCATCTACGACCAGGAGGGAGACTACAACTGGGAGGCAATCAACCCCTCCGAGGAGATGATCCTGCGCATGGAGAGTGCCATGCCGCGCCTGGGTCTCTACACCGACTACAAGGATATGATCGGCATCTCCGACTACGCCTATGCCTACGAGGCCTCGGGCACGACGCTCAACTACGGCGGCTACCTCAACCGTAGCCGTGGGTGCTACGAGATGTACATTACGGTCTACCTCCAGAGCCTTTGGAACAAGTATATCAGCATCAAAGAGGAGATCCTGACCGAGGAGCCCGAACTCAGTGGTGAGGCCCTCAAGACCAAGATCTTTGAAGAGTTCGATGCCGAGCAACGCACCATCTATCTGGCCCCCGAGGCCTATAGCTTCAACTCCTTCAAGACCAGTACCACACAAGGCATGGAGGATGGGCTCAACAACGCACCCATCAAGTTGGATCTGAGTTACACACTGATCAAATAAAACCCTCAACCACAAAGAGAACCTAAGTCGATGCTTAGGTTTTCTTGTGCGGGGGAACCCATATCATACAGCAGAGAGAAGAGTTATTGAGTGATGAAAGAGAATTTAGTCATTGTCGAGTCTCCGGCCAAAGCCAAGACCATCGAGAAGTTTCTGGGCGACGACTTCATGGTGCGCTCCAGTTTCGGTCATATCCGCGATCTGGCCAAGAAAGACCTCGGCATCAATGTCTCGGGAGGTTTCTCCCCACAATATGAGATTCCGGCCGACAAGAAGAAGTTGGTCGACGATCTCTCGAAACTGGCCCGCACAAAGACCGTGTGGCTCGCCTCGGATGAAGACCGCGAAGGAGAGGCCATCGCATGGCACCTGACCGAAGTGTTAGGTCTCCCGGTTCAGACGACCAAACGTATCGTCTTTCACGAGATCACCAAACGGGCTATCTTGGAGGCCATCCAGCAGCCCCGCACGGTGGATATGAATCTGGTCAACGCCCAGCAGGCTCGCCGTATTCTGGATCGCCTGGTGGGTTTCGAGCTCTCGCCCGTACTCTGGAAAAAGGTGCGGCCGTCGCTCTCGGCAGGCCGCGTGCAGAGTGTGGCCGTGCGCCTTTTGGTGGAGCGTGAGCGCGAGATCATCGCCTTCCATCCCACCCCCTATTTCCGCATCGTGGCCCACTTCTATACCCAAGAGGATAAGACCCTCTTCAAGGCGGAGTTTGCAACCCGCTACGAGAGCCGCGAGGAGGCCGAAAAGATGCTCCAAAGCTGCATCGGCAACCACTTCGAGGTGGTCAAGTCGGAGGAGAAACCCGCACAGCGTTTCCCGGCAGCCCCCTTCACCACCTCGACCCTCCAGCAGGAGGCAGGGCGTAAACTGGGCATGTCCGTATCGCAAACCATGTCGGTTGCCCAACACCTCTACGAGCAGGGTTTGATTACCTACATGCGTACCGACTCGGTAAACCTCTCGAAGCAGGCCCTGGCCCAATGTAAAGAGGTGATCGTGGCACAGTTTGGCGAGGAGTACTCCAACTGGCACACCTACAAAACCAAGTCAAAGGGGGCCCAGGAGGCTCACGAGGCCATCCGCCCCTCCTACATCGACCGCCAAAGCATCGAGGGTACCCCGGCCGAAAAGCGCCTCTACGACCTGATCTGGCGCCGTACGGTGGCCTCGCAGATGAAGCCGGCCGAGATCGACCGCACCACCGTCGTTATCGAGAGCCGTGAGCAGAAACATCAGTTTACCGCCACGGGTGAGGTGATCCGTTTCGACGGATTCCTGCGCCTGACGGGTAACGACCATAACGAGGAGGAGAGTAATACCGAAGGGAGTAGTGCCGTACTTCCGCCCATGCAGTGTGGCGATGAGGTAAGCCTGCACCAGATGGTGGCGACCGAGCGCTTTACGCAGGCCCCGCCCCGCTACAACGAGGCCTCGCTCGTAAAACGCCTTGAGGAGCTCGGTATCGGCCGTCCTTCGACCTATGCCCCCACCATCACCACGATCATCAACCGTGGCTATGTAGTCAAGCAGAACAAGGAGGGACAGAAACGACCCTACGTACAGCTCACCCTCTCGGCCCAGG
>CAZRJU010000004.1:0-29784 GCA_964600455.1 uncultured Alistipes sp.
GTTCCTCTACGATTTGGGCTATGTCTGCGAAGAGGAGCCCTTCAAGAAGTTGGTTAACCAGGGAATGATTCAGGGTCGCTCAAACTTCGTTTATCGCGTAGTTGGCACCAACAAGTTTGTATCACTCGGTCTGAAGGATCAGTACGAGACCCAGGAGATCCACGTGGATGTGAATATCGTAAAGAATGATGTGCTCGATCAGGAGGCCTTCCGTAAGTGGCGTCCCGAGTTCCACGATGCAGCGTTTATCCTCGAGGATGGGAAGTATATCTGCGGCTGGGCCATCGAGAAGATGTCGAAGTCTATGTACAACGTCGTGAACCCCGACTACATCGTGGAGAACTACGGTGCCGACACGCTGCGCATGTATGAGATGTTCCTCGGGCCGTTGGAGCAGTCGAAGCCCTGGGATACGAACGGCATTGACGGTGTACACAAGTTCCTGCGTAAATTCTGGCGCCTCTTTATCGACAAGCAGGGAAATTGTGCTCTGAGTGACGAGGAGCCCTCGAAGGCCGAGATGAAGGCCCTGCATAAGTGCATCAAGAAGGTAAGAGAGGATATCGAAAACTTCTCGTTCAACACCTCGGTTGCCGCCTTCATGATCTGCCTCAACGAATTGGGCAACTGCCACAAGCGCGGCGTACTGGAGCCGTTGGTAGCCCTGATCGCCCCCTTCGCTCCCCACATTGCCGAGGAGCTCTGGGAGGTGCTCGGCAACCAGGGTTCGGTGTACGATGCCCCCTATCCGCTCTTCGAGGAGAAGTGGTTGGAGGAGAGCGCCTTTGAGTATCCCGTATCGATCAACGGCAAGCTCCGCTTCAAGCGCGAATATCCGCTCTCGCTCACCCCGGCCGAGATTCAGGCCGACGTAGTGAAGGCTGACGAGGCGCAAAAGTGGCTGGAGGGCAAGAGCCCCAAGAAGGTGATCGTCGTACCGGGCAAGATCATCAACATCGTTATCTGATCGAGATGAGAAGCCTCTTTTTATCGCTTCTGTTTTTGGGTGTGCTTCTTTCGGGGCACGCCCAAAATTATCAGCAGGATAGCACCCTGCGCCTCTGGAATAACCACTCGGCCCCCCACTCGAATCAGCTGACAGGCGAGGAGGTGGAGGAGCAGCCCAACCGCATTGCCCGCACCACCGAGGCGGTACTCTACCTCTTTCGGGCTAACCCCGAGCGGGCCACCGGCCAAGCTGTGGTGCTCTGCCCGGGTGGTGGTTATCGCCGCCTGGCCATCGACAACGAGGGGTATGTGATGGCCCGCTGGCTCGCCGAGGAGGGAATCACCTGTGCCGTGCTGAAGTACCGCATGCCCAACGGCCACCCCGAGGTGCCGCTGGAGGATGCCGTAAAGGCCCTGGAGGTGATGCAAGAGATCGCCCCCGCCTGGGGCTTTGATCGTGAGCGCATAGGAATCGCCGGCTGCTCGGCCGGCGGCCATTTGGCGGCCATGACCTCCACCATGGGAGCACGTCGCCCCGCCTTCTCGATCCTCTTCTATCCGGTCATCACGGGCGAAGAGGGGTGGTGCCACAAGGGGTCGTTCGACCAACTGCTGGGCTACGACCGCACCTCTGCAAAGAGCCGCCATTATTGGCTCGAAGAGCGTGTCGACAGCCTCACGCCGCCCGCCCTGTTGCTCCTCTCGGACGATGACCGCTCAGTCCCCTCGATCAATGCCATCCGCTACTATGCGGCCCTCAAAAAAGCGGGACAGGAGGCCTCGTTGCATATCTACCCCGAAGGGGGCCACGGTTGGGGCATGAAGGATACGTTTGCCTACAAGCCGATGTGGCAAGAGGCGCTGCTCGACTGGCTCCGCCGCCGCTAAATCCCTTTGGGCATATTAGAAGAGGGCTGTCCGACTTTCATGTCGAACAGCCCTCTTCTAATAAATATGTGGTGCTACTTGCCGATGCAGAACTTGGAAAATATCGTCTGCAATACCTCCGAGGAGGAGATTGCTGATCCGGTGATGGTGCCAACATGATGGGCCACCTGGCGCAACTCCTCGGCTAAAAGGTCGGTTGGGAGCTCCTCGTCTAAGGCCTGAAGGGTACGCTCTAGCGCCACACGGGCGGCATAGAGGGCCGCGCGGTGGCGGCCATTCGAGACAATCGTGTCGCCACGTTCCAATGCGGAGGTATCGACCGCACGGCGCAGAGCCCGCCGCAGCGGCTCCTGGCGGGTATCTAACTTGGCCGAGAGGAAGAGTGCCTCGGGATAGCGCTCCCGAAGTTGCGCGATCTCGGCCTCCGTGAGCAGATCACTCTTATTGAAGAGCAGCAGCGCCCGCTGCCCCTCCTTCGGGGCAATAGGGTGAGGCTCGGCCGAACGGATATCGACCACCTGCAAGAGTATCGCAGCCCGCTCAATGGCCGCATGGGTACGGTCGATGCCCATTCGCTCGAGGGAGTCCTCGGTGTCGTGTAACCCCGCTGTGTCGATAAAACAGAACTCCACCCCCTCGATACGCACACGCTCCTCGATCGTGTCGCGCGTGGTACCGGCAATCTCCGAGACCAAGGCCCGATCATCGCCAACCAGCCGATTGAGCAGCGTCGATTTTCCCACATTCGGAGCCCCGACGATAGCGACGGGAACCCCCTCACGCAGGGCGTTACCCACGCGGAAGCTCTCCTCGAGGCGCAGCAGCTCGGCGCGAATCCCCTCCATCGTGAGGCGCACCTCTCCACGATCGGCAAACTCCACATCCTCCTCCGAGAAGTCCAACTCCAGCTCCACCAAAGCACTCAGCCGCAGCAACTCGGCCCGCAAGGCCTCGAGCGAGGAGGAGTAGTCGCCACGCATCTGCTGGCGAGCCAGACGCAGAGCGGCTTCACTGCGGGCTGCTATGAGGTCGGCCACCGCCTCGGCTTGCGAAAGGTCGAGCCTGCCGGCTAAATAGGCACGGCGGGTGAACTCTCCGGGCTCGGCCATACGGGCACCGAGGCCGATCAGCCGATCGAGCAGCGCCGCTACAATAACCGCCGAGCCATGGCACGAGATCTCAACCGACTCCTCGCCCGTGTAAGAGTGGGGTGCACGGAAGAGCGAGAGTACCACATCGTCGATCAGCGCCCCATCCTCGGCCACAATCTCGCCGTAATGGAGCGTATGGGTCGGGGCCTCGCTAAGGCGGCATCGACCACGAAGACAGCTCTCGCAGAGCGCTATGGCCCCCTCACCGCTCAAACGCAGCAGGCTCAAAGCCCCACCCGTTGCCGTTGCCGGGGCCACAATAATCTCCGAAGTTGCGCTATTCCAATCCATCTTGCAGCATCCTTTATATAACGCAAAGGTAGTATTTTCTCGGCAGAATCCGCCTTTCCCCATCCATTTTTCATCCCCATCCCCTCCTTGACAAGAGATAAAAAAGCGAGAATTTTCCCGTTTCCGCTAAAATTCCGACAAAACATACTGCTAATCTCAATAAATAGTGTTATCTTTGCGTTAGTAAACACCCTCTCCGATAGTTAGTTAGATATGATCCACGTTGCTCTTTGCAAAGACTTCGCCCACGGTGGCATGAACAGTAACCTGTTCACAATCAGCCACTTGACCCGACTTTCGGGGGGGGGATTTTGGGCTAATCCACTTTCAACCAATCGGTTATTATTCGGTTTGTCGTATGCTGTGCATACGGCCTTTTTGGCATATCCCTATGTGAAAAAACAGATAAAATAAGCCTATTTCATGAAACACTTTTTATCCCTTTTCCTGATTGCTCTTTTGGGTGGCATGGTCGGCTGCTCCGAGGCTGAAGAGGTGGTTGTTCGCTGCCTCCAACTCTCGGCCGGCAGCGTGGTCTTTGATGCCGCCGGTGGAGAGCATGCCCTTCAGGTAAGCCCCTTCCCCGAGGAGGAGGCTTGGGCCGTACGCCACACGGGGGAGCCCACGTGGTTCGACTTCCGTGTTGAGGGAAACACGCTCTATGTTACGGCCGAGGCCAACGAGCAGAGCTCGGCCCGCCGCGACCGTCTGGAGCTTGTCAGCCCCTCGGGAGCCTTTTCCCCTTATGAGGTGGCGATCCTGCAGGAGGCTGCCGAGGCGCTCCACTTCTCGACCAATGCCGAAGCGGCCTACTGCTTCGACTCCGAGGGTGGGAGTTTCAGCTTTCAGGTAAGCGCCAATCAACCCTGGAGCCTCTCGACCGATGCGGCATGGATCACCTTGGAGGAGCAGCCCGATGCGGAGCGTGCCACCCTCTCGGCTGCGGCCCACACGGGCGACGAGAAACGCAGCGGCGTAGTACTCCTCACCGTTGGCGAGGGGGCTGCACGCATCGAGCAGGAGATCGCCGTGGAGCAGTTGACACGGGCCGAAAACCCCTACCTTCGCCTCTTGGGCAAGTGGGAGATCACGGCCACCAAGTGGTTCTACTCGCCCAACGGATCGCTCAACAGCATCGACTACGCCCCCAGCCCCACCCAGTACTACCTGATCTTCGACATGGAGCCGGGCGTCTACGGCGAGAGCCTCTATATGCGCAATTTCCTCTACCCGGGTACCTCACTCGAGGTACGCTACGACAAAGAGAGCGGGGGTATCATCATCCCCTTCGGCTGGTCGGTCTACGCCTATGAGGTCTTCCTCTACATCACCTGCGTTGGCGACAGTTCCTTCTCCTATGCCGCCCAGGAGGTGGCCGCCACCCCCTCGGAGAGTGGGAACACACTCCACCTGCACTTGCCCTCGGTGAGTGGCTTCGACTACGTGGGTTTCGGTCTTTGGACCTACAACGACTCCGGCAGCAAGGTGGCCTTCGGCTCTCGCTCCTATCCCACCATGTTCCCCATGGGAACCATTCTGTTTAACAAGCAACAAAGCTAAACCATGAATTGCAATAAGCTTTTTCGTTCGCTACTGTTGGGCGCCGGGCTCCTATTGGGTTTGGGCGCTTGTAGCGAGACGGCCGAGGTGGAGATCATACCTCCCACCTCCGAAGGACGCACCACCCTGGAGTTGAGCTCCGAGAGCCCCCTGCTGAAGATGCAGGAGGAGGCTCTTGCAGGAGAGATCGGCTTCAAGAGCCGCGGCGGCGAGCTCGCAATCGACGTCCTGACCAACCAACCCTCATGGCGCTATGAGGCCCAGGGGGCCGAGTGGCTCACCCTGCGGGCCGACGACTACTTCCTCTACATCACCTCGTCCCGCAACGAGAGCGAGGTGCAGCGCGAAGCCACGGTGATCATCTCGGCCGGCGAGGGCGACAAGCGCCTCTCGGCCCGCCTCACGATCACCCAAAACCACGCCGGCTCTCCCGAGATCACTCTGGCTACCAACTCCCTGCGCCTGAAGGCCCACACCGACCTGCAACAGGAGGTGGCCGTTGAGACCAACCAGGAGGAGTGGTCGTTTGCATGCACCTGCCCCTGGATGCTCGTGGAGCAGCTCGACGGGGCTCTTCGCCTCAGTATCGACGACAATCAACACACCGCACAACGCGAGGCCGAATTGATCGTCACGGCCGGCCGGGGTGAGAAGAGCGACAGCGACCGCCTG
Organism: uncultured Alistipes sp.; assembly: GCA_964600455.1. Taxonomy (GTDB): domain Bacteria; phylum Bacteroidota; class Bacteroidia; order Bacteroidales; family Rikenellaceae; genus Alistipes. The sequence goes on from CAZRJU010000004.1 coordinate 5,511, forward strand.
ATCATACGTCAGGATGGCGATGCCTTTGTGATCCTGAGCAGCCACAATGTCGCCACCGACGACCAGGGTGGCGAGAAGCGCGTGCAAGTGGAGAGCAACCCCGAACTCGAATGGCTGGTGGTTACCGACGAGCAGGAGTGGTTCACAGCAACGCCCGATGGCGAGGAGTTGCGCATTGTGGTTGAGCCCAATATGGGCGGTAACCAGCGCTACGGCCGCCTTACGGTGGTTGTTGGCGACCAAGAGAACTCGGCTTCGGTGGATTTGACCATTCACCAGATCGGCCCCGACACCGAGGCGTTGATCTACGAGGTGGAGATTCCCGAGGCGGAGTATCTGCTAACGGCCGCTCCCGTACTCACCAGCTCGACCGGCGGCACAATCACGGTGGACTGGGGCGACGGCTCCCCCGCCGAGAGCTTCGAGAGCCGCCGAGGCACCCACACCTACCGCACCCCGGGTCTCTACACGATCTCCATCACGGGAGAGGCCAAATCCCTGCAGTTTGGTCAGGAGAACAGCTTTTCAACCGAGCTGCGCAGCGTGATCTCGTGGGGAAAACTCGGTTACACCTCGGCCGAGGATATGTGTTTGGGGTGTTCGCGTCTGGAGTCGATCCCCAACGATGTAGCCGGCTCCTTCAGTGGCGTTAAGAGTTTTCTGGGGGCCTTCTCCTGCTGCGAAAGCCTGAAGGAGATTCCCGCCGGTCTGTTCCGCTATGCCACCTCGGCCAAGAACTTCGAGGATTGCTTCTCCCACTCGGGCGCGATCTCCGCAATTCCCGAGGGGCTCTTCGACCAATGCACCGCAGCCGAGACCTTCACCTACGCCTTCTACGCCACCGGTACGGGCATTGTGGAGACCAACTCCACACTCAGCAACTTCGAGGAGGTACGGGCCTTGGTGGAGCAGGGTCGTCTGCGTTCGATTCCCGAGGGGCTCTTCAGCAACTGCCGCTCGGCCATCAAGTTCAACTATCTCTTCGGAGCCACGGCCTTGGAGAGTATTCCCGCCGGCCTCTTTGCCCAAAACGCCGCTGCCACCACCTTCACAGGGGCCTTCTCGGGCTGCGTGAATCTCACGAGCCTTCCGCAGGAACTGATGATGGGGGCCACGGCTGCCACCGATATCAAGTATATGTTTGCCGGTTGTTCGTCGCTTCGGGAGATTCCCGTGGGAATGTTTGTCAACAACGCCGCCGTTACGAATCTGGAGTATATCTTCTACAAGACAGGGGTCAGCACCCTGCGTAGCGGCCTCTTCGAGGGGCTCACGCAGGTCAAGACACTCGGAGCCGTATTCCAGGACTGTCCCTCGCTGACCACCCTCGAAGAGGGCCTCTTCGACGGCCTCAGCGCGGCCCGCTCGTTCCGCTACTGCTTTGCCGACTGCCAGGCGCTACGTACTATTCCCGCGGGCCTTTTGCGCAACATGACCAACGCCTACGAATTTACCTACATGTTCCACAACACGGGGCTGGAGGAGGTGCCCGCCACCCTCTTTAGCGAGGTACGCGACTACTCGTCGGCCGATTTTACCTACCTCTTCTCCGAGTGTATGAACCTCAAGACGGTACCCGCCGGGCTCTTCGACCGCTTTACGAAGGTTACCTCACCGGGCTACCGCAACCTCTTCGACAACTCGGGTATCGAGACGATCCCCGCCGGCCTCTTTGCCCAAAGTACGGCCGTGTCGAGCGGCTTTGAGAGCCTCTTCGAGAACTGCCCCCGCCTCAAGCGGATCGAGGGGTCGATCTTCCCCGAAACCACAAGCGTAAGCTCCGTAGCCTACCTCTTCTGCAACTGCCCCTCCTTAGAGGCGATCCCCGAAGATCTCTTCCACCCCTTTGGTGAGGCGAAGTTGAAGTTTACCGCCACCTTTGCCGGATGCTCGTCGCTTCAGGAGCTTCCCGCAGCACTCTTTGCAGCCAACAGCAAGACCAAGCAGTTCTCCGAGACCTTTGCCGACTGCAGCTCTCTGGAGGCGATTCCTGAGGGGCTGTTGGCCGCCTGCTCGGAGATCACGACCGTCAAGGGGATCTTCACGGGTTGCACCTCCTTGCAGAGCATTCCGGCGGATCTCTTCGCCAACTGCCCTGCGATCACCAGCTTTGAAGGGGCCTTTGCCGAGTGTGTATCGCTGCGCACAATCCCCGAGAGGCTCTTTGCCGCCATCGGCACCAAGACCTCCTCGATCACCTTTGCCGAGTGTTTCATGGGGTGTGCGGCCTTAGAGAGTATCCCGGCCGGGCTCTTCGATACGGTACGCCGCATCAACTACATCAACAAGTGTTTCAAGGGGTGCAGTTCGCTGAGTGGCGAGTCGCCCTATACCCTGCTTGTCGGAGAAGATGGTACCGAACAACGCGTACACCTCTACGAACGTACGAAGGGGGAAGAGTTCCCAATCATCCCCTCCTCCTCTTCGGCCCATGCCGACTGCTTCCAGGGGTGTAACAACCTGACCGATTATGCCACAATGCCCACTGCGTGGCGATAAAAACAAGCCTTATGAAACAAGTTAAATTCCACTATATTGCCTGCCTTACGGCCCTCGTAGCACTCTTTACAGCCTGTGAGGAGGAGCCTGCCACCGTACTCCAACCCGAGGCCGACTACGCCACCGTCAGCCTCTCGTCGCTCTCGTCGCTTATCGCTGCTGACGGAGGGGAAAAGAACCTCTTTGTCGCCTCAAACCGCACAGCATTGGAGGCCCGTTGCGATGCCGACTGGGTGGATGTCAGCCTCGACGGTAACACCCTGACCCTCTATGTGGATCCCAACCCCGACAGCTCGAGCCGCCTGGCCGTTGTGGAGGTGGTGGCCGGTCTGGAGCCCGATCTGGCCAAGGCCCGCTACAAACTCATGCAGCAAGGCAACGAACTCATCGACCTCTCGGCCGAAGGGATGGCCAACTGCTACATCGCCCCCACCAACCACACCTACCGCCTGCGTTGCGATCTGCGCGGCAACGGCAAGGGGGATGGAAATGCCCGCTACGGAGCCCGCTATGGACTGAAGATCGAGGGTGGTGCCTATGCCGAACTGATCTGGGAGGCAACCCCCGATGGCGATAAGACACGCAGTTGCCGGATCATCGCGGGTAGCCCGATCTACTCCGCCGAAGAGCAGGTGATCGCCTTCTCAACCGGAAGCAGCGAGGGCAATGCCCTGATCGCCCTCTGCGACAAGGCGGGCGAGATTCTCTGGAGTTGGCATATCTGGGTAACCGACAAACCGATCACCACCTCGCAAGCTAACGGATTGGAGTGGATGGATCGTAACCTCGGGGCGTTGAACAACACCCCCGACGATCTGAATAACCGCGGTCTGCTCTACCAGTGGGGGCGCAAGGAGCCCTTCCTCCCCTCGGCCGAACCCTATATCGAAGTGCCGACTCACAGCTACGACGAGGAGTACAACCTCACCGAGAGCGAGGAGGAGTACAACGCCATCCAGGCAGCCATCGAAGCGGCGCGCCTGAAGCTCAATATCCACAACGAGCAGCGAGGCGACGGCTGCTGCATCTGGAACTTCCAGGGCATCGCCCCCGTAGCCCTCAACGCCCCCGGCAACATCCACTATGCGCTGCAACACCCCACCACAATCCTCGGATGCCGCACCGATATTCCCATCGGAGAGTACCTCTTCGATTGGTATTTGCAGCAGGATCTCGAGGGCCAAAACGGGGTGATGATGCAATCGGACTCGCACCTTTGGGGCGATGCCGAGGCCGGCAGCGACTACAAGACGATCTTCGACCCCTGCCCCGTGGGTTATGCCGTTCCGCCGCGTGGGGCCTTTGGCGAGATCCCCGCAGAGTATGCCTGCAGCTATGTCAACCGTGCATGGAGCCGCGAGGCTACGGGTTGGTGCTGGACGGGCGGCAATGGGGACTACTTCCCCAGTGCGGGCAACCTCGACGTCTCGGGCCTGATGGGCGAGACTGCCGAGCGCATGCTCTACTGGACTGCCGAAGAGTTTGGCGGCGGAGCCTCGGGCTTCGGTAAGGCAGCCACCCTCTTTGTGGCCTATAACGAGGTCTACTACGGCATCTACCCCCTGCTTGACGAGAGCATTGCCGCCTCGTGGTACTCCTACGGAGCACGCTCCACGGCCGCCTCGATTCGATGCGTAAAAGAGACAACCAACAAATAAATACCATTATACGCTATGAAGAAACAAAAAGATGTTCACAGCTACGAATCTCCCGACCTGGAGATCGTCGAGATCCGAACCGAGGCGGGTTTCACCCTCTCGTCGGGCGATTACGGAGGTAGCACCGAGGATATGGGCGACCTTGAAGAGTTTGATTGGACAGCATATTAACCAAAAAGGAGAGTAACCATGAAAAAGTTTTTTAATTTGATGATTGCTGCCTTTGCGTTAATGGCAGCTGTTTCCTGCTCGGAGAGTTTTGACGAGCCCGTTGACCGTATCCCCGTGGAGGAGGAGCTGGTCAGCATGAGTATTGATGTAGACGGCGAACTCACGCGTACCTTTATTGGCGAGGATGGCAAGACCATCAACTGGTGCGAGAGCGACCGCATCGCCATCTTCGACGGTGTCGACAAGCGCGAATTTACCATCGTCGAGGGCACGGCCAACGGCAAAAGTGCCACCTTCCAGGGCCAGGTAGCCGCTTCGGCCACCACCTTCTATGCCGTCTACCCCTACGAGGCGGCCCAGTCGCTTGATAACGGCGAGGTCTCGATTACGGCCATGGCCGAGCAACAGCTCGCAGGAGAGAATGTTGCCGATGGCGCCATCTTAGCCGTGGGCAGCTTTGCCAAGGGAAGCACCAACTTTGTGTTTAACAATGTGGTGGGCTTCTTCCGTGTCAACATCACGCTGCCCGACGTTACCGAGATCATCGTGCAGGGCAATGGCATTGCCGGTACGGCAACGGTCAACGGAGCCGGCGAGTTAACGGGTGTAACCGACGCCGTGGGGTGTGTAAAACTCCGTCCCGAAGGGGAGGTCTTTGCCGAAGGTGCCTACTATGTGGCCCTGCTCCCGGGTACGACGCCCGCAGGTGAGTTCTCGGTACTGCTCGACCGCACAAGCGAGATCGCAACCGAGATGACGGCCGCCCGCGAGGTAACCATCCCGCGTAACGACGGCTACTTTGTCAACGATTACAAGTTGACCCAGAAGTTTGTGATCAAGGATGCCGAGACGCTGCGCACCTTCCTGAGCAAGGCTCCGCTCTATACAACGGCCGATGGTGCCGAGGTGGTCAACAATATCGACCTGACGGGCGAGGAGTTCACACCGGCCACATCGTTTGTGGGCGAGCTCGACGGTAACGACTACGCCCTCACGAACTGGAGCTCCGAGGGAGTTACCCTCTTCGAGAGCCTGGGCGGCCGGGTACATAACCTGCATTTCGATGCCTCGTGCAGCCTCACGCCGGCCGATCAGATTGGGGCCTTCGGTTTCTTAGCCAATCGTTTGGAGGTTGGCGGTCTGATCAGCTACTGCGAGAACCGTGCTCCGATCACGCTGAACGCCACGAAGTATGGCGCCGGCAGCGATCAGTTCACCGATGCTGTCTACTTCGGCGGCCTTGTGGGTGAGAGCTACGGCACGATCGACCACTGCAAAAACAGCGGCAAGATTACCATCACCACCACCCCCACGGGCGGCGATGAGCGTGGTGTTGTCTATATCGGCGGCGTTGTCGGCAAGATCGACAACACGGAACAGGCAGCAGCCGGCGGTTCGCTGACGGGCCTCTCCTACTGCGAGAACTCGGGCGAGATCAGCTACTCGATCGAGGGCCGTGGCGGCTTCCTCTTCCTGGGTGGCGTTGCCGGTGGTACGACCGCCGATCCCATCACCTCCAAAAGCGCATCCTGCTCTCAGGTAGAGAACTGTATCAATACGGGTAACATCTACCACACCTTCACGCAGCAGATCATCGGTTCGGGAAATGCAAAATCGAACTACACGAAAATGGCCGGTGTCATCGGTTATTGCGTTGGCAGTCTCAAGGAGTGTGTAAATGGTGAGGCCGGCAGTACGCAGAAGGGAAAGATCCAGCTCAATGCCCCCACATTGGCCGAGGGCGATGGTTATAGTGCTGCCAATGTGTCGGTTGCCGGCGTGTCGGGTTATGCTTTCGACATTGCCTCACAGTGCAAAAACTATGGAGAGATCAAGGTGGATGGCTCCTTCGGGTTGGGTTACGAGACCTATTCAGGTGGTGGCAACAAGGAGGATGGAGGCACCTTTATTGCCGGCGTAATCGGCCAGATCGGCGCCCTGAATAGCACCTCGGTCGTAGCGACACACGGTATCTCGGATTGCCACAACCATGGAGCATTAAATCTCAATCTTCCCATTACGAGTACATCGAGCACAAACTACAAGAGCTACCACCATGTGGGAGGCGTTGTTGCCTACGCTTTTTCTGCGGCCAACAACCTGAGCAACAATGGCAAGATCACGCTCTTCTCGGAGGGTACGATGAACTACTTGGGTGGTGTTATCGGTCAGACCGAAGCTGATGCCACTTTGCTCACCAACAACGCCGATATTGCTTACAGCATCAAGCGCACAGGGGGACAACAACTCAACAATGGCAACCAATTCTTTGGTGGTGTAATCGGTTACAACACCGGAGACACGATGACTTCGCTCACAAACAACAATCCCATTACTCTTACGGTGAACAATACCAACCAAAAGTTACGCGTGGGAGGAGTTGCCGGTTCTTTTGGAGCCGCAACCGGCATTACCAACAACGGCAGCGTAACCCTCACGGATATCGTTGCTCATGCCAAAGAGGTTGATTTAGGAGGTGTTTCCGGTGCTACGACAGACGGCGTTATCTCCGATATCACCAACAACGGAGAGGTTACCTACTCCGGTGTTGCCTCCACGGGATCTCTCTACATTGGCGGTGTGATCGGATATGCCGCTTCAACCTCGATTTCGGAGGCCTACAACAAACAACCGGTGTCGATTTCAGCTTCGGAATCGTTTGGAACACTCTATGGCGCCGGAATATCGGGTAACGCCAGCGGATCGTTCACCGATGCCTCCAACACCCATCCCGTCACGATTCAATCGCCCTCGATTACGACGCTCTACCTGGGTGGTATCTCCGGCTCTGCGCGTAGTGCAACCACCTACACAAATGCCGATAACAGCGGAGCCCTTTCGGCCACGGGCGGAAAAACGCTCTACCTTGCCGGTATTGCAGGCCACAGCGGGGGCAATGTAAAGTTCTACGATTGCGATAACAGCGGTGCAATAACCTTCACGGCCCCCGAGCTTGCCGCAAAAGATCTTTATGTGGGAGGTATCTGCGCTCGTCCCTACGCCAAGTCGATATACGACAATTGTACGCATCGGGCCGACATCAGCCTGACTGCTGCAAGCGCTACGGCCGCCTGCTACCTGGGTGGTATCGCCGCTCAGCCGAGCAACGCCACCTCCGCCGGCAACGGCTACGATGTGGAGGGTTGTAGCGTAAAGGGCAACATCACGATCAACTGCCCGGCCACGTGGTATGTGGGAGGTATTGCAGCCTACTCCTCCCAATGGTCGAGCACAACCTCCAACCACCGTTCGCTGATCGGGAACACCGTAGAGAGCAATATCACAATCGGTAATACCTTGCAGCACTTTGTGGGTGGCATTGTAGGCCACACCGGCACACATGTGGATATTGCCGACAACAGCTTCTCGGGCAAGATCTCAGTGGGCAGCAACTCGACGACCGCTGTAAATAAGCAGAGCAATGTGGGAGGTATTGTAGGAGCCTGGATCATCAGCCAGACTGCAGCCTCTACGGTTCAAAACGGAGAGTTTGCCATGAGTGGCAACAGCGTAAAAGCCGACATCACCTACGATGCCGCAAACGGCTATGGCGGCTTGATGTTCGGTGCGGTAAACAATATCGCCTCCAGAACCTCGTTTACCAAATATTCGCAGGTCTCGCTCGAACTTGACGGCAACACCGTTTTGAGCGGCAGTCGGGTAAATGGTACCGAGATAAGCGATGTGAACTTTGCCGACTACCTGATGAGTGACTACGACTTCACAGGGCGTTTCGAGTTGGAGATTTCCGGCTTGGATACAACCCTATTTGAATAACCAAGCAAATCTATAACGATGCATTTTATTCAACGATTATTTTGGAGCGGTATGGTCCTTTGGGCGGCCATACCCCTCCTTGTGGCTTGTAGCGACAAGGAAGAGAAGGGCTCGGCAGCAGCCAAAGAGCTCAATTTACGCCTTGAGGTAGAGGATGTTACGGCCACCTCGGCCAAGATCAAGGTTGCACACAACGAGTCGGCCGACAAGAGTTGGTATGGTTTCCTGAGCCGCAACACCTCGCTCTCGAAGGAGGCATTGGCCGCCGAAGCGGTGGAGGCCTACCTGAGCGGAGAGGGCTCGTTGCACCAAAGTCGACAGTATGTCGAGGTGCTTCGAGAGTTGGATCCCGCAACCGACTACCGCTACATCGCCTTCGGTCTCAAAGCCAACGGAGAGCGCTATGGCGAGGTTGCAGAGGTGAGCTTTAGCACCTTGGAGGCGGGAGGCAACGACGAGAATGACAACCCCGATGCCCCCGACGAGATCAACGGTATGCACCGCAACGACGACTGGATGGTACGCTACACGGGAGCGGGTGTGATTGGCGATCAGAGCTACGACCATATCGTCACGGTCAAGAGCTTCGACACGAACCCCTATGCCATCACAATCGTCTATGCCGAATACTACGACCCGGCCGAGCTCTACGGCATGGCCGAGTTGCTGCTGGAGGATATGAAGGCCTATCTGGCGGAGTACAACGCCGCCTATGGCACGGCCTACACGGTGGGCGATATGCTCTACACGGGCGATAACATGGATGCCTTCGATCTCGAACCCGGGCGCTATCGTGCGGTAGCCGTAGGCTACACCAAGTCGGGGGAGATCAGCGGTCTCTACGCCGTTTCCGAGGAGTTTGAGGTAGCCGTTCCCATTGCCACCGAGGCCTACAAGGCCTGGTTAGGCGACTGGACCATCTTAGGCGCCAACAATGTCTCGTGCGATATTACCTTGGAGAGCAAGACCCCCAACAAGAGCTTCTACATGACCGGTTGGGAGGGATTCTCGCTGCCCGTGGTGGTGGAGTATGACAAGCAGCTCGACGCACTCTACTTCTACGCCCAGTTGGTAGCCGAGAATTACGACCTGGGGGCTGAGTATGGTCTGGCCGATATCTACTTCTTCGGCAGCGACCGCGACGGCTACTACTACTCGATCGAGGAGGGGGAATACTATATAGGTATTGCCGGTATTCTCGACGACGGACAGCGCGCCATCGTACAGTTTGGGGTCAACACCCCGGGCTATCCTGCCTTCAAGCAGATGTTCTTTATGGCCCACTTCAAGGAGAGCGACGAATACAAGGCCTTCCATGCCGAGGAGGAGGTTCCCACCTATATCTCGGCCATGTCGCCTGCGTCAAGTTCAAGCGTAAAACCGCGCATGGTCAACCGCTTTGGCAAACGCTGTGGAATACCCCTGCCTGCCCCCGTCGTTCAGCGTCAGAAGGCCCGCTAACCGGAATCTTGACGAAAAAAACGAGTGCTCAACCTTTTCTGGTCGAGCACTCGTTTTCTTGTGCAAGCTGTTTCGATCTTACTTGCGAATTGCGGCTACGCCGGGCAACTCCTTACCCTCCATATACTCCAAGAGAGCACCACCACCGGTCGAGACGTAGCTTACCTGCTTGGTAAGGCCGAACTTGTTGATGCAAGCCACTGAGTCGCCACCACCGATAAGCGAGTAGGCACCCTTCTCGGTAGCCTCGGCAATCGCCTCGGCAACAGCGCGCGAACCAGTTGCAAACTTATTGATCTCGAATACACCCACGGGGCCGTTCCAGAGGATGGTCTTGCACTCTAAGATCGTATCACGGAAGAGCTTCTTGCCCTCCTCGGCGATGTCGACACCCTCCCAACCCTCGGGGATCTCGCGCACCGAGGCACTCTGCGTGTTGGCCTCCTCCGAGAAGTCGTCGCAAACCAACGCATCGGGCGAGGTTACCACCTTTACACCCTTCTGCTCGGCCAACTTCAGAATATCGAGAGCCGTCTGGTAGAAGTCGGGCTCGCAGATCGACTTTCCGATCTTGCCACCCTGGGCAGCCGAGAAGGTATAGGTCATGCCGCCACCCAGAATCAATACGTCCACCTTCTCGAGGAGCTTCTCGATGATGGTGATCTTGGTCGACACCTTCGAACCGCCGATGATGGCGCAGAAGGGGCGCTGGGGATTCTGCATCACGCCGTCGATAGCCTTCAGCTCGTTCTCCATCACATAGCCGAACATCTTATCCTGGGGGAAGTAGTCGGCGATCAGCGCCGTGGAGGCGTGAGCGCGGTGGGCCGTACCGAAGGCGTCGTTGATATAGCAGTCGGCATAGGAGGCCAGACGCTTCACAAACTCCTTCTGCGGGCCCTCCTTCAGGGCCTTCTTGGCTGCCTTCTTCTCCTCGTCGGTGGCATCCTCCTTCAGGCCGCGGGGCTTACCCTCCTCCTCGGCATAGAAACGGAGGTTCTCCAGGAGCATCACCTCGCCGGGCTTCAGGGCCTTGGCCATCTCGGCGGCCTTCTCGCCCATGCAGTCGCCGGCGAAGAGGATCTTCACACCGAGGCGAGCCTCAATGGCGGGGATGATCTGCTCGAGCGAGAACTTGGGATCGGGATTCTTCTTAGGACGTCCGAGGTGGGACATCAAAATCACCGAACCACCCTTCTCGAGTACCTTCTGAATCGTGGGAACGGCGGCACGGATACGGGTGTCGTCGGTTACCTGACCCTCGGCGTTGAGGGGCACGTTGAAATCTACGCGGATAATGGCGCGCTTACCGGTAAAGTCGTACGAATCGATCTTAAACATGGTTGTTTGATATTTGGTTTGTTTTCTCTTTCGAGGGGCAAAGGTACAATTTTTTTCGGAACATTTCCCCCCAAAAGAGCCCTCATTCCCACTTTTTTCGGACTTGTGGGAGAAAGTTGCCGACATACACAAAGGAAATGCCGAGAAATTATTGGTGCAAAACAAAAAAAGTCGTACCTTTGTCTTCGGAAATGGTTCCTCCACGGCCGTCCCCTGAGAGGGTTGCGGACGGGAGGTGAAAAGGGAATCCGGTGTGAATCCGGAACAGTACCTGCTGCTGTAAGTCTTGAACCTTTAAGGTTCTCCCCACGAAGCAACCATCTTGAGCCACTGGATCACTCCGGGAAGGCGTTGCTCTCGAAGACAAGTCAGAAGACCTGCCATCCTCCACAATCGAGCGAGATTTTGAGCCTACAGGTAATGGGCTTCGATGCGCAAACTTTCTGCCCCCGCCGGCAGCATCCTTTGGCCAAAATCCCTCTTCGATTGCACATTTAGGGAACTCAAAATGCAAGGATAATGATGTGCAAATGGATCTTTAGTTTGGCCCTGATCGCAGGGTGTATGGCCTGCACGGATAGTGCAGAGCCCGAGGTGCAACCTTTCGAGGAGTTACGCCACGGCCTGTTGATCGCCTCCGAAGGAAAGTATGGTGAAGCCAATGGCTCACTCTCGTTTTACGACCCGCTCACCGGCGAGGTGGAGCAGGAGCTCTTCCGCCGTGCCAACGGCCACTACTTAGGCGATACGCCTCACTCGATCACCCTCCACAACGAACTTTGCTGGGTGGTGGTCAACAACTCGGGCGTGATCTATGCCATCGACCCCGCCACCTACCTGGTCAAGGGGTTGATTCGGGATCTCACCTCCCCCCGCTACATCTGTTTTATCTCCGAGGAGAAGGCCTACGTGAGCGAGTTGTGGTCGACCCGTATTGCGGTGGTCAACCCCCGCACCTTCACCATCGAGGGCTATATCGAGACCCCGATGGAGGGGATGACGGGCTCCACCGAGCAGCTGGTTCGGGTGGGCGACTTTGTCTACGCCACCTGCTGGTCTTACCAAAAAAGCGTGATCAAGATCGACCACCGCACCGACCGGGTGGTGGGCTCGTTGGAGGTGGGCGTACAACCCAAAGAACTCGCCTTGGATAAGAACGGAAAACTCTGGTGCCTGACCGATGGCGGTGGTTGGCCCGAGAATGAGGCCGGCTACGAGGCCCCCAAGCTCATGCGCATCAATCTGGAGGATTTCTCGGTAGAGCAGTGCTTCGAGATGGACTTGGGCGACTTCCCCTCCGAGCTCAAGATGGATGGCGAGCGGGAGCAACTCTTCTGGATCAACAACGGCGCCGTGTGGAGCCTCTCGATCGAAGCCGACGAGCTCCCCCTCTCCCCCCTGATTGAGAGCGATGCCGGCTACCTCTACGGCCTTACGATCGACCCCGAGCGGGGCGACCTCTACCTCTGCGATGCGGTGGATTTCTCCCAAAACGGAACGGTTGTTCGCTACAACTCCGACGGCGTGGAGATCGACCGCTTTACGGCGGGTATCGCCCCACGCGCCTGCTGTTGGCGCTAACCCCACACAACAAGTTGCATGAAACGTGCCCTTGCCACACTCCTGTTGCTTCTGCCCCTTACGGGGTGGGCCTCGGTGGCCGATTCGCTCTGGTGGAATCGGGACGCCTCCTATCTCGTACCGATCGAGCAGGTGGCTGTGGTGGCACGTCGTCCCCTCGCACGCATCGGAGAGCAGCAGACCTTAATCGACAGCGCAGCCCTGCGCTCCAATGTCGCACTATCCATCGCCGATGTCCTGACCTATAACTCTTCGCTCTTTGTCAAGCAGTATGGGCGAGCCACCCTCTCGACAGTTGCCTTTCGCGGCACCTCACCCTCCCATACCCAGGTGCTCTGGAACGGAATGAAGGTGCAGTCGCCCATGCTCGGCATGACCGATCTCTCGATGATTCCGGCCTACCTGGTCGATCGCGCCTCCCTGCTGCACGGCCCCAGCTCGGTGGGGGTTACCGGCGGAGGTCTGGGTGGTGCCATTCGGTTGGAGAGCACCCCGGAGGGTATTCGGGGGGCCGCCTTGCAGTTTGTGCAGGGGGTGGGCTCCTTCTCCACCTTCGATGACTACCTGCGCTTCGACTATGGCAGCGAGCACTGGGCCCTCTCGACCCGCGTGGCCTACTCCTCCTCGAAAAACGACTTCAAATACACCAACTACAAGCGCAAAGAGTACCTCTACAACGACGAGCACCAAATCGTGGGGAGTTACTACCCCGAGGAGCGCAACCGCAACGGCGCCTTCCGCGATCTGCACCTCATGCAACAGCTCTACTACACCACCTCGGGGGGCGACCGCATCGGATTGGATGCCTGGTACCTGAACTCCAAGCGCGGCGTACCCCTCCTCTCGGTCGACTACCGTGACGAACGCAAACTCGAGAACGAACTCCGTGAAGAGACCCTGCGCGGGGTGATCCGCTGGGAGCATCGCCGGGAGAGCTCCCGCCTCGAACTACGCGGAGGCTACGCCTACTCCCACCAGGGCTACGACTTTGCCCGGGATCGCGGCAACGGCTGGATGACCCGGCTCAGTTCGACCCGCTCGACCACCCACACCCTCTACGTCGAGGCCGAGGCCGAGTGGCTCCTCTCCGAGAGGTGGAGCCTGAAGGCCGACCTCAGCTTCAACCACTACCGCGTAGAGAGCCTCAACCGCATCACCGAGGAGGGCTATCGGGAGCACCGTAGCGAACTCTCGGCCTTCGTTTCGGCCCGTTGGGCCATCAGCGAACGGTTGGGAGCAGCCCTCTCTCTGCGCGAAGAGCTTTGTGGCCAAGCCCTCTCTCTGCCGATCCCACTACTCGGAATCGACTACCTCCTCTCCCCAAAGGGCAACCTGATGCTGAAGGGTTCGCTCACACGCAACTACCGCTTCCCGACCCTTAACGACCTCTACTTCCTGCCGGGCGGTAATCCCGATCTGCAGCCCGAGGAGGGGCTCTCCTACGACCTGGGACTCAGCTTCTCGGTAGGTAGAGAGGGGCGCTACCACCTTCGGGGCGAGGCTGCCTGGTTCGACTCCTACATCGACAACTGGATCATCTGGCTCCCCACCGCCAATGGGTTCTGGCACCCGCGCAACGTGAAGCGGGTACATGCCTACGGAGTAGAACTCTCGGCCGAGATGGAGTGGCAGCCGGCCCGCGATTGGCAACTGTCGCTCTCGGGAAGTTTCTCGTGGAGCCCCTCGATCAACGAGGGCGACCCCCTCTCCTGGAGTGACCATTCGATCGGCAAGCAGTTGGTCTACATCCCCGAATACTCCGCCTCGGTGGTGCTGCGGGCCGCCTGGCGCAGTTGGCGCTTGAGCTTCGAGAGCAACTATTACAGTGAGCGCTACACCTCTTCGGACAACAATACCCGCTCCGAACTCGGCGTGGTGGATCCCTATACGGTCAGCTCCCTGTCGCTCGAAAAACGCCTCGCCTTCTCCTGGGCCGACCTCTCACTCAAGGGGATGGTGGGCAACCTCTTCGATCGGGAGTATGAGTCGGTTCTTTCGCGCCCGATGCCGGGTATTCATGTGGAATTTTTCTTGGAAATCCGCCCCAAGTGGGGTAAAAACCGATAACCCATGCAACGCATCACCTCCATCATCGGGTGGCTGCTGCTACTCACGCTGTTTACCGCCTGCCACCGAAGCGGGAAGAGCTCCGTGGAGCACTTTACCGAGATCCTCTACCGCCCCACCTGGGCCCGAGGCTTTGAGATCCTCTCCGCCCCCGAGGCCGAGAGTACCCTCCTGCGGGTGAAAAATCCCTGGCAGGGGGAGGTAGATAGCCCCTTCGAACTACTGATCCTGCGCGGAGGAGAGGAGGCCCCTCATGACTTCCGTGGAGAGATCCTGAGGGGCGAGCCGCAACGTATCGTCTGCTTCTCCTCCAGCCACGTGGCCCTGCTTGATGTCCTCAATGAAGAGGAGCGGGTGGTCGGCCTTTCGGGGCTCCACTTTCTGCACAACGAGAAGCTGCGAACACGCCGGGAGCCGCTCTTGGAGGTGGGCTACGACGGCAATGTCAACTACGAGGCGCTCTTGGCCCTGGAGGCCGATCTCGTACTGCTCTTCGGCGTAAACGGAGCCTGCACCATGGAGCCCAAGTTGCGCGAGTTGAAGCTCCCGTTCCTCTATGTGGGGGAGTATTTGGAGGAGGATCCCTTGGGCAAGAGCGAGTGGATGGTTGCCTTGGGCGAACTCTTCAATCGCCGCAATGAGGCCCTTGCGCTCTTTCATGAGATCCCCCACCGCTACAATGCCCTCAAAGCCTTGGCCGCCACGGCCCAAACACCCAAACCCAAGGTGATGATCAACACCCCCTATGGAGATAGTTGGTTCATGGCCTCGGCCGGCAGCTATGTAGCCCGCCTGATAGCGGATGCCGGCGGAGAGTATCTCTACGCCCGCAACACCTCGAACCGTTCGCTGCCGATCGACCGCGAGGAGGCCGCCCTTCTGGCTCTTGAGGCCGACATCTGGATCAACGCCGGCAATGCCTTCACATTGGAGGAGTTCAAACGCCAACTTCCCGCCTTTGCCCGAATGCCCTGCGTGCAACGAGGGGCTGTCTGCAACTGCAACCTGCGCACCAACCCGACTGGGGGTAACGACTACTGGGAGTCGGGCGTCGTGCGGCCCGATTGGGTGTTGCGCGATCTAATCAAACTTTTTCACCCCGAATTGATCGACGAACCCCTCTATTACTACCGTATTTTGGAATAAAACCACTATATCAACAATTGTCTTTTGAAGATTTTTGTTAATTTTGTGGCAAAGATTGCGGAGATGAAACCAATGATTAAATATAGAGGCGGAAAATCGAAAGAAATACCCAACATCATGTGGCATATTCCTCGGTTTTCTGGACGGTATATTGAGCCATTTCTTGGTGGTGGAGCATTGTTTTTCCATTTAGAGCCGAGAGAAGCGATTATCAATGATATAAACACTAAATTAATTGGGTTTTATCAAGGAGTTCGAGATAACTACTCTCATCTACGAAAAGAGCTTGACGAGATTGAGCATATTTATTCGGAGAATCGCAAAGATTTTGAAATACTAAAATCTTTAAATCCTACTGCACGTGTAGAAGATAAAAACGAAGAATTATATTATCATCTTCGTGCTATGTTCAATGAAACAATAGACAAGTCGTATTCCGATGCGTTATTATATTACTATATTAATAAAACTGCATATTCAGGAATGATACGTTACAATGCACGCGGAGAATTTAATGTTCCTTTTGGTCGTTATCAACACCTTAATACAAATTCCGTGACATTGTCACATAGCAAGTTACTGCAACGTGCTAACATCTTAAATACTGACTATAGCGAAGTATTTAACATGTGTAAATCAGACGATTTTGTATTTCTTGATCCTCCATATGATTGTATTTTCTCTGATTATGGGAACAGCGAATACAAAGATGGATTTAATGACGAAAACCACATACGGTTGGCTGGTGATTTTGTAAATCTTCCATGTAAAGCCCTAATGGTAATAGGGAAAACTCCTTTAACGGAACATTTATATAGGGGATATATAATTGATGAATATGAAAAGAAATATGCCGTAAACATCCGAAATAGATTTAAATCCACAGCAAAACATATCGTGGTTGCAAATTACAGAAAATCGTGGGATGATATTCGTGTCTATCCCGCGGTTTACGATACATACAGAGAGACTGAAACATCTCAATTAAGATTATTTGAAGCATCACATCCTTATGGCACGAATAGATAGTCAACTATTATTCTTAACAACGTCTCCGAGAACACCGGAGAAAATGATACCTGAAATCGAATTGCTTATAAGGCATTATGCAGGGAAACCGTGGAATAATGAAACGCAGTGCGGTTTTATGGAGGTATTACGTAATGAACAATTTTTCAATGGGAAGGGAGAAAACGACCCTGCCTTTAGTGCCAGAGATAGAATAAATCGCGCCCCAAAATCATTAGGATTTGTCAATCTTTCGCCTTCGATTTCATTAACATCTGCTGGCATCTCTCTTTTATGCGCCAAACGTAAGGAAGAGATATTTCTTCGACAGATGTTAAAGTTCCAAATACCATCCCCTTTTCACAAACCCACACAAAAGGCTGCCTCTTTTTGTGTAAAACCATATTTGGAAATGCTCCGTTTGGTCCGGACAATGGGGACATTGAAATTTGATGAGCTCCAAATCTTCGGGATGCAATTAACAGATTGGCATGATTTTGAGAAAATTGTTCGTAAAATAGAGTTATTCCGAATAGCGAAGGCAGAGAATAAACAGAATTATCGCACGTTCAAAACGGAATACCTCCACAATGAATTACGCGCAATCTACGCGGAACGCATTGCGAACGGAAAAATTAAGACAAGAGAAAGCAATGATCGATCTTTAGATAAATTTCTAAAAACACAATCAAGCAATATGCGAGATTACGCAGATGCTTGTTTCCGTTATTTGCGAGCAACTGGGTTAGTTAATGTTTCTCATATCGGAAAATCTTTGAGTATCATTCATGAACGCATACCAGATGTTGATTACATTTTAGACACTATTGACCGTAATCCTTGTTTCGTAGATGATGAACATAATTATGTTGCTTATCTTGGCAATATAGAATTTCCTCGGTTATTAACAGATAATAAGCAAATGCTTACAGAACGATTGAAGACCGAGTTTAGAGGGATAAAAATTCCACAAAATGCAACTGTTGAAAAGCTAAAAGATTTGTTGTTTGATTACACAGAGGCCCGCAAAATCGAAACAATAGAAAGGCAGGTTCGAGAGATCAAAGAATACAAACTGTATGATGACATTCAAAGTACGTTCCAACGAATAGAGAACAACGAATTGTATGATGCTCCTCTAATGCTTGAATGGAATACATGGAGAGCTATGACTATGCTAAATGGTGGTACAATTAAAGCCAATTTGAATTTTGACGATTTTGGCAACCCCCTTTCCTCGGCACAAGGCAATATGGCAGATATTATCTGTGACTATGGCGATTACATGCTTTCGGTCGAAGTAACAATGGCGAGTGGCCAGAAACAATATGACATGGAAGGAGAACCCGTAAGCCGACATTTGGGCAAGATGAAGAAAGCAAGTGGAAAACCATGTTATTGTCTATTTGTGGCTCCCAATATTAACGAAGCTTGTGTCGCTCATTTTTACGCACTTCACAGCCTGAATATCTCATATTATGGAGGTAAATCTACCATTGTACCATTACCTTTAAATATCTTTCAAAAAATGTTAGAAGATAGTTATAAGGCGAATTACACTCCAACTCCCAACCATGTTCGCAGGCTTTTTGAACATTCGAATGAATTGGCAAAGACTTGTAAGGACGAAACCGAATGGTTCGATAAATTAAAACAATCCGCAATGAACTGGTTGGGGTAAGATAAAGTTGCTTGAAACGTCATTCCTTATTTGTAAAATCCGCATGCAGCAACGTTATAATGCGCTATTACGATTAAGGAATTTAAAATCTTCGTCCCCATGAAAACGCGCCCGCTGTTGCTGTTGATCCTTCTGCCCCTTGCCACCCTTGTCCTGATGGTGGCCGATGTGGCGTGGGGTGCGGTGAACCTCCCCTTAGGTGAGGTGTGGCGTGCGTTGAGCGGCGGCGAGGTGGCCGAGTCGACCCGTCGTATCGTCTGCGACATTCGCCTGATGAAGGCGGTGGTAGCCCTGCTCTCCGGCATGGCACTTTCGGTGAGTGGTTTGCAGATGCAGACCCTCTTTCGCAACCCGCTGGCCGGGCCCTATGTGTTGGGTATCAGTTCGGGAGCGAGCTTGGGTGTGGCCCTGCTGCTTCTGGGGGCACCCCTCCTCGGATTGGCCTCCAACCCGCTCCTCAGCTCGATCGGCATTGTTGGCGCAGCCTGGGTGGGAAGCCTCGTGATCCTCTCGGTCGTGGCCGCCGTAAGCAGCCGCATCAAGGATATTATGGTGATCCTGATTCTCGGTATGATGTTCTCGTCGGGGGTGAGCGCCTTGGTACAGATGCTGCAATATCTGAGCGACGAGGAGGCCCTCAAGAGTTTTGTGATCTGGTCAATGGGCTCACTGGGTGATGTTACCGCCTCGCAGCTGCGCCTGCTGATCCCGGCCATTCTGCTCGGTCTGCTGCTCTCGGTGTTGACCCTCAAGCCCCTCAATATGTTGCTTTTGGGGGAGAACTACGCCCGCACGATGGGGCTCAATGTGAGCCGTTCGCGCCGCCTGATCTTTCTCTCGACCACCCTTTTGGCCGGTACGGTGGCAGCCTTCTGCGGCCCGATCGGCTTTATCGGATTGGCCATTCCTCATGTGGCCCGCATGCTGCTCGGCGGGGCCGATCATCGCCTGCTGATGCCCATATCGGCCTTTACGGGAGCCATCGCGCTGCTCTTGTGCGACCTGGTCTCAAAGAGCCTCACCCTCCCCATCAACACGATTACCTCGCTGCTGGGTATTCCGCTCGTCATCTGGATTGTCCTACGCAATAAAACCCTTCCGCACTCATGATAGCGCTCCACCATGTTTCGATCGGTTATGGCGAAAATCGCCTGTTGAACGAGGTGTCGGCCTCGTTCCACCGTGGCGAGTTGACAGCCCTGGTAGGGCGTAACGGCTCGGGGAAATCGACCCTGCTGCGTGCTCTGGCCCACTTGGAGGAGCCTCTGGGGGGTGAGATTCGGTTGGATGGCAAGGCGCAAGGCTCCCTCTCGGCTCGTGCCCTGGCCGAGGCCGTGTCGTTCGTGACGACCGAGCGGGTGCGGATTGCCGGCATCAGTGCCCGAGAGGTAGTGGCCTTGGGGCGGGCCCCCTACACGAACTGGCTCGGGCGACTCTCGGATCGGGATCAGGCCGTGGTGGAGCGGTCGCTCGGGCTAGTGGGGATGCAGGCCTTTGCCGAGCGGGCCCTGGAGAGCCTCTCGGATGGTGAGTGCCAGCGGATAATGATCGCCCGGGCTTTGGCCCAGGAGACTCCCGCCATTCTGCTCGATGAGCCCACCTCGTTCCTCGATCTGCCCAATCGGTATGAACTCTGTTCGCTCCTCAGCCGACTGGCCCATGAAGAGCTGAAGTGCATCCTCTTCTCGACCCACGAGTTGGATATTGCCCTCTCGTTGGCCGATCGCATCGCCCTGATTGATCGCCCCGATCTGCGGCTTCTGCCCACCCGCGAGATGGCACAAAGCGGCCACCTCGAACGCCTTTTCAGCAACGCCTCGGTACGGATTGATGCGACGGATGGGGTGGTACGGATTCTGAAATAGGAGCCCTCTTTAGAGATTCTCCCGAATATCCCAATAGGTAGTTTGTAAGAGTACCTTGCCCCAGTCGATGCGGGGCGAGAGGCTGTCGCTCTCCAAGAGTCGGCGGCCGGAGGTGCAATCGTAAAGGCTCTCTCCCTCGGCCGTAGCCACACCAAAGCCATCGTTGAAAGTCCAGTAGCCAAACTTGGGGGTGTGGGGCGAGAATATATCCTTACTGAAGATGAAGTCGGAGTGATCCACTCCGAGCTGTGAAAGAAGCGTGGCCGCCAGATCCATCTGCGAACAGTAGGCCTCCACCACCTGCGGCTCGCGCACGGCACCGCCCGTCCAGATCATCGGGATTCGGTGGCGCAGCGGAGCGTTATAGGCCAATGTATCGGGCCAGGGATAGCCGTGATCGGGGATCAGAATCACGAGCATATTCTCCCAGGCGGGCGTTTCGGCCCACGCCTCCACCATGCGGCCCACCATCTCGTCGGTAAAGGCCACGGCGTTGAGAATCCTATCCTCAAACTTTGCATAAGGCACCTCAAAGGGCTCGTGGCTGCTCAGGGTCAACCACCCCAGAAGTTGCGGAGCTCGCTCGGTGAGGGGTGCAGCCGTACGGCGCAGCACCTCCCCGGAGAAGTAGTCGGCCATCACATCATCGGCATAGCCCCACTTCGAAGTCGGGGCATCAAACCGAAGATCCTTCTGATAGGTAAGCTCCTGCCAACCGGTGGCATACATGTAGGAGGATTGGTCGGTGAAGTTCAGATCGCCACCATAGGTAAACCAGGTGGCATACCCCTCGCGGGCAAGCGAACGGGCAATGGCCGGCAGATTGCGGCTCTTGGCCGGATGTTTCATGATCGACATGCGGGTCTGTGCCGGATAGCCATTCATCACAGCCACCTCGCCGCGATCCGTACGGAAGGAGTTGGCAAAGCAGTTCTCGAACCAGATCCCCTGCTCCTTAATGCGTTGCAGATAGGGCATTACCGCCTCCCCCTGAGAGGTGGCCTCCATGAAGGTTCTCCCGCAGCTCTCCATGATGATCAGCACCACATCGGGCCGCTCCGAGGTGAGCACCCGCGGCGAGACCGGGCTATCCTTTCGATCGCCCCGCAAAGCCTCAAAACGCGCCTCGCGCTCCGCCTCCTCAAAGAAGAGGTATTGCGGCTCGAAATCCTTATCGTCCCCCAGCGTGGAGAGGAGCGAGAAGAGGGGGTTGGTGGCTGCATGGTTCAGGAATTGGTTTTGGCTGAAGTAGACCTTGCTCACATTGGCCACCGCCACGGTAAGGCCTCCGCGAATGGCCAAGAAACAGAGCCCGCTGCAAAGGAGCAACAGGAGGGTTCCGCCCATACGTCTCCACCCCTTCACCTCCGAAAGGGAGAATCCGCGCAGCACCAACCAGAAGAGCCCGCCAAAGAGGAGCAGAAGCCCCGTGAAGGCACCCAGACCGAAACACCAATCACCGAGAGTGAGCGAAGCGGTGGCCTCGCGCGGAGTGGCCAGGTAGATCAAAATCGAGCTGTCGATGCGGAATCCCCAGTAGGGATAGAGCCCCAAATCAACCGCATAGATCGCTGCCGCCAAGAGGGCCACCGCCCCCAAAAAGAGGGTCAGCGCTCCACGCCAGATGCGAGCAGAGAGGGGGATCCAGAGCGAAAGGAGCAAGATCAAAAGCGGCAGCGCCGTGATATAGCCCGCCACGGTCATATCGAGCGAGAGACCATGCAGAAAGACCTGCCAGAAATCGCTAATGGTGAGCTCCGTGGGAGAGATCCCACCATGCAACAGCATAAAGAGGGGTTTTTGCAACCCCATCAAGAGGGTGCTCCCCACAAAAAGGGTGAGCAAAAGACGCAGGCGTTGTTTCATATTCGGCGATTTAATGCTTACACTCCCGCCCGGCCAAAGGGCTACCGAGCCCCAAACGGATGGGAGGGCGCTGACAAAGGTAGCCAATTTATTACATTTTCATGAACTCTGCCGCCCAAGATGCTCACTTTTCGAAGAGTTTTTGTACTTTTATGGCGTTAAAACCGTCGAAAAGAGATGAAAAGACGTATTTTGGTTGTGGACGACGAGGAGTCGTTGTGCGAGATCTTGAAGTTCAACCTGGAGCTTGAGGGCTATGAGGTCGAGACGGCCAACAGCGCCGAAGAGGTGCTCCGACGCGATATTCGGTCGGTGGATCTGCTGCTTCTGGATGTGATGATGGGCGAGATCAGCGGCTTTGATCTGGCCCGCCACCTGAGGGCTCACCCCGAAACGGCCTCCATTCCGATCATCTTCTGCACGGCCCTGGATAGCGAGGCCGATCTGCTCAAGGGCTTCGATCTCGGCGGCGATGACTACATCACCAAGCCCTACTCGTTGCGCGAGATTGTGGCCCGCGTGAAGAGTGTCTTACGCCGCACGGGGTCGGAGAGCGAAGAGGTGGTGATCGGCTGGGAGGGGCTGCAACTCGACATCAAACGCAAGGAGTGCGTGGTGGATGGCCAAGAGGTGCTCCTCACCAAAAAGGAGTTTGAGATTCTGCGCCTGCTCCTTCAACACCGAGGCAACATCTTCTCGCGCGAGGAGATCCTTCGACAAGTATGGCCCGACGAGGTGATTGT
This sequence comes from uncultured Alistipes sp., assembly GCA_964600455.1. Lineage (GTDB taxonomy): Bacteria > Bacteroidota > Bacteroidia > Bacteroidales > Rikenellaceae > Alistipes. Next base: position 28,375 of record CAZRJU010000004.1, read on the forward strand.
GCTGGATCGCACGGTGGACGTCAACATCACGCGCCTCAGAAAAAAGATCGGCCGCTACGGCACAATGATTATCACCCGCCTGGGTTACGGCTATGGTTTTGTGGTATAGTTCCTCCTACCAACGCCGCCTCTTTTGGGGTGTGCTGCTGATCGTGGGACTCCTCATGATCCTCTTCCTGCTCTTTCAGCACAACCGCGAGAAACACTACAAGAGCGATCTGATGGATGCGCATCTTCAGGACATCAACAGCTTTGTGGCGATGGATCTGAGAGAGGGCATATCCCCCTCGGAGTGTTTTAAGCGCCACCACGTGACGGGAATGCGCCTCACGCTGATCGACACATTGGGCGTTGTACTCTACGATTCGGAGGCCCTCGAAGGGCATGCCTTCGAGAACCACCTGAACCGTAGCGAGGTGCAGATGGCCCTGCAAAAGGGGAGAGGCTATACCCACCGCCGCCTCTCGAAACTCACCTCGCAAGAGTACTTCTATTCGGCCCTCAAGGATCAGGATATCATCATTCGTACGGCGGCCCCCTATGACCTCTCGCTGATCGAGAATCTGAAGGTGGATAACAGCTACCTGCTCTATCTGCTGCCGCTCCTGCCGCTCCTATTGCTCTTCTGTTATGTGGCCACACGCCGCCTCTCGCAGAACATCCTGCACCTGAAACTCCTAACCCAACGCCTCGAACGCGGAGAGGAGATCGAGCACATCGGGCCCTTTGCCAACGACGAGTTGGGCACTGTCTCCAACCACCTGCTTGTACTCTATCGACGGCTGCAACGCGCCAAGGCCGATGCCGAGCGTGAGTATGCCACGGCCCGTTATGAGGAGCAGGAGAAGGATCGCATCAAACGGCAGCTGACCAACAACATCAACCACGAACTCAAGACCCCCGTGAGTGCCATCCGCGGCTATCTGGAGAGTATTATCCGGAATCCGGAGATGGATCCTGCCGTGCGCGAAAAGTTCCTGCAACGCAGCTACGAACAGGTAGAGCGCCTCACCTCCCTGCTGGCCGATGTCTCGACCCTGACCCGCGTGAGCGACGCCCCGCAACAGGTGGCTCGCGAAGTAGTCGACCTCAGGGAGTTGATCGACGAGGTGGCCGAGGAGCTTGCAACAAAGCGACCCGAGGGGATGACTCTCACGCTCGATCTGCCGGAGCGGATCCCGCTGGAGGGCAATATTCAGCTCTTGCAATCCATCTTCCACAACCTGATCAGCAACGCCTTTGCCTACTCGGGTGGTACGGAGTGCCTCGTACGCCTGAGCAGTCAATGGAGCGAGGGCTACAGCTTCGAGGTGAGCGATAACGGTTCGGGAGTGGAGGAGAAACACATAGAGCACCTCTTCGAGCGCTTCTACCGCATCGACAAGGGGCGTTCGCGCCAACTGGGAGGCA
>CAZRJU010000005.1:0-29286 GCA_964600455.1 uncultured Alistipes sp.
GTACCCAAACGCTTCGGCTTTAATAAATAGGAGGAGGATAGTAAGATGAAAAGTACACTTTTTAATATGGTAGTCGTCCTCGGTGTGATCACGCTGATCGCATCGGCAGGTGTAGGCTACGTTTATCAACTTACGGCCGAACCGATTGCTCAAGCCAATATGCAGGCTGAGCAGCAGGCCCTCTTGCAGGTGCTGCCTGCCTTTGATGCCACGACCAAGCAGGAGCTGACGATCGACGAGTTGCCGATCGAGGTGAATGTTGCCACGAAGGATGGCCAGCTCGTAGGCTATGCCGTGAAGAGCCAGACCAACAAGGGCTTCGGTGGTAATATCGAGATGATGGTAGGCTTCGATCCCGAGGGTACGGTGCTGAATGTCAATGTGCTCAAGCAGGCCGAGACGCCGGGTCTGGGTACCAAGATGGCCGAGCCCGAGAATGTGTTGCTCTTGAGCGTACGCGGCAAGAACCCCGCCCAGATGAACCTCGCGGTGAAAAAGGATGGTGGTGATGTGGATGTGCTGACGGCAGCTACGATTTCGTCGCGAGCCTATGCCGATGCCGTTGCCCGTGCCTACAATGCGTATAACCAGGTGGCCAATGCCGCATCGGAGAACGATACGGTAACGGCTGCTACCCAAACCCAAGAGGGCGAGGCTTCTGTGAGCGATGCCCAGGAAGGAGGTCTAAATGAATAAGTTGAAAATCGTTTTGAGTGGTATTATCAAGAATAATCCCACCTTTGTTCTGGTGCTCGGTATGTGCCCCACGCTGGGTACGACCACCTCGGCATCCAACGGTTTCGGTATGGGTGTCGCCACCATGGCTGTATTGATCATGTCGAACCTGGTGATCTCGCTCATCAAGAACCTGATTCCCGATAAGGTGCGTATTCCCGCCTTTATCGTGGTGATTGCCTCGTTCGTAACGATCATTGAGTTGGTGATGAAGGCCTACGTGCCGGCGCTCTATGCAACGCTCGGTGTCTTCATCCCGCTGATCGTGGTGAACTGTATCATCCTGGGTCGCGCCGAGGCCTTTGCCTCCAAGAACGGTGCCTTCGATTCGATCCTCGATGGTCTGGGTATCGGTCTGGGTTTCACCCTCTCGCTGACCACCATCGGCTCCATCCGTGAGATCTTGGGCTCGGGTGCCATCTTTGGCTACTCGCTCGGCATTGCCGACTACACCCCGCTGATCTTTGTGCTGGCTCCGGGTGCCTTCTTCGTGTTGGGTTACCTGATGGTATTGTTTAACAAATATCTCAAGAAGTAGTTATGGAACAGGTATCTTATTTTGCTATTATCATCGGTGCCATCTTCGTGAATAACGTTGTATTGGCCCAATTCCTCGGTATCTGCCCCTTCCTCGGCGTTTCGTCCAAGGTGGAGACTTCGTTGGGTATGGGTGCTGCCGTAACCTTCGTTATGGCCCTTACGGCTGTCGTTGCCTGGTCGATTCAGGAGTTCATTCTGGTTCCCTTCGGCATCGAGTATATGCAGACCATCGTCTTTATTCTGGTGATCGCCGCTCTGGTACAGATGGTTGAGATCATCCTCAAGAAGCTCTCGCCCGCGCTCTATCAGGCACTGGGTATCTTCTTGCCGCTGATCACCACCAACTGCGCCGTGTTGGGTGTGGCTATCTTGATGATCCAGAAGGAGTACAACCTGCTGCAGAGTGTTACCTACTCGGTTTCGATCGCCCTCGGTTTTGCCTTGGCTCTGACCCTCTTTGCCGGTATCCGTGAGCGCCTCGATTTCGAGGAGGTTCCCGCTGCCCTGAAGGGTACGCCGATCGCGCTGATCACGGCCGGTATCCTGGCTATGGCCTTCCTCGGCTTCTCGGGCCTGGTATAGTGGCAAGCCGCGAAAAAGGCTTACGAAAAGAGAAAACTGTTATCCCCCAAAGTGGGTAATAGTTCTCTCTTTTTTGGAGTTTCAATGAAAAATACCTACCTTTGTTCTGATAACCCAGTAAATAACCCAATACCACTATGAAAAAACTACTGCTCTTTTTTGCGCTTGCACTGATCTCGGTGTCGTGCAAGTGGACCGGGCCTAATGATCGTGCGATCTTCAATCTTCAGGGGCCGGTGCATGTCTTGACCGAATATAGCCCTACGGGAGAGGAGACCGCTTGCCTGGTCTTTGATCGCTCGGGTAATATGAATTGGTCCGAGTCGGACTTTCCTACCGACATCACGAATATCCAACGTGACTACGGAGAGCTCTCGGCGGTTGTGAATGGCGTTCCTACCACGTATAGCTTCGATGGCGATGGCCGCCTGAAGGAGTCGGTTGCCGAGTTGGACAACGCGAAGTCGACCCTCACCTACAAGTACAAGGGGGATAGCCCGCTGCCGGTGAAAATTACCATGAAGGGCGTTACGCCGGATGGACAGAAGACGAATCAGGTCTCCGAACCGACCTATCCCTCGGTGGATAGCTACGGAAACTGGACGGCCATGAATACCGATGGCGTAACCCTCACCCGCGAGATCTCCTATTATGAGGATATGGCCAATGTGGCCAACTGCCCGATGGATCGATCGATCGACTTCGAGGCGATCTTTGCAGTCATCGTCTCACTCCTCGTTCTGGCCGCTATCGGTGCTGCCGCATGGCACATGATCAAGGAGAACTACCTGACGAAGTACCGTACCGACTATACCCCTGCCGAGTTTAGCCAAAATCGTGTGGCTCAGGGGCTTCCTGCCGAGATGAGTGCCGAGGAGAACCAACTCGCACGCGACCTGTTGGATGAGATCTATGACGCGTGGACGACCTCCACGCTGCCCGACGGCACGGAGATCTTCTGCCCGATGACCCGCACGGCTGTTCTCCTGACCCGGAAGAATATGGCCGCCGTAATGGCCATGAATCCCACCGATGAGGCCGTTGTCGAGCGCCTTAACGCCTTCAACGACACCTTGGGAAACGCCTTTGAGCGTGAGTTCAACGGCTCGAAACCCCTCTTGTGGGTTGCCGGAATCTTCGGTGCCATCGGCCTCTTTGCCGGAGGACTCCCGGGCTTGGGTATCTTCCTCGGCATCGGCTTCTACTGGCTCGCTTCGCGTCCGCCCCTTTTTATGGTCGTTCGCAAGGAGCTCAAGGGTACCAATACCTCCAAGAGCGTTATCTCTTCGATCATTGCCGGCCTCTTTTCGACGCTTGCTGCGGCTAAGACCTACAAGACGGTAACCAAGTGGAGCGACGGTACAACCACGACCGATACCGACGACTCCGAGACCTGGTTCTCGTTGGCCCTTATGATTGTGGTTATGGTCATGTTGGCCTCTTTCATCTTTATCTTTGGTTTGATTAATTACGTGCGTAATTATCATCTCTACCGCTAATTTTTTGATTTTATAGGGCAAATTTCACCTTGCTCTTGCGCGGGCCAAATGGGACGTACTCAAGTACTACCCATCTGGCCCGTGCTGCGTTTAAGTCAAAATTTGCACCTCTAAAATGCAAAAAATGGGGTTGTACCGCGGAGTCCGATGGACTGGGAATACTATGAATACTATGAATGCCGGGAGGCCCACAACGGAATTCAAAATGCAAAATTCAAGATTCAAAATGAAGTTTTTACTTTCGGGTAATGCGCTCCGGGTAATCCCGGAATTCCCAGGGCTCTCAGAACTCCCGGTCTAACCCCCTCCCGGCACAACCAAAAATAATTTTGCAATCTGAATTTTGCCCCCATCCCTCCCCGCAGCAAAAATAATTTTGAATCTTGAATCTTGAATTTTGCATTCTGACCCCCCCCCTCCCTTCGGTCGCCTTTGCTGTGTAACACGAATTTAACTAAAAAAAATTGGCGGATTGTTGAAATTTTTCTATCTTTGTTGCACCTTCTCCGTCTATGTCCGAAAAGGTGTTGGGTGGATTGGGTAAGTTGTTGATTTTTGGAAGATTGTATCTATTTGTTCTTCGCGCGCGTGGGCGCGGTACGGCTTTGGCGTGAGAAAGGGCAGGGTAGGGAGCAGCTGAAAATAACGAAAAAAAGCGCCTTTGTGCAGCCTCGGATCGGGAAGATGGAGAACGGAAACAGAAAACGGGGCTGTCGTCAGGGGCAAACGAGAAACGTGTAACAAGACATAAAATTTTTATTAACCAATTAAAAACAGTTATGAGCAAAAACAATCTTTTCAAGTTGATGTTCGTTGCGCTCGTATCGTTTGCAGCCACCGCTTTTGTGGGCTGTACGGATAACGATGACAGCGAAATCAAGGCTCCGACGTTGGTGGCTTCTCCCATGGAGCTGAACCTCTCGGAGGAGAGCCCTCGCGGCACGGTTGACGTCCAGGCTGATTGCCAGTGGAGAGTCAACGCTCCCACGTGGGTTGACGTAACGCCCGCCAATGGCCGCGGTAGCATGACCATCGAGGTTTCGGTTGATCCCGAGATCGTGCAGGAGGCCAAGTCGGGCAACATCACCTTTACGCTCTTCCACGACACCTATGGTGAGTGGGGTAAGGCCGAGTCGAAGGTGAAGGTGGTTTACGAATACAATGGTCAGTCGGTAGAGCCCGGCAAGACCGGTGAGTTGATCTATGGCAACAACTTCGACAAGGAGTTGGTAACCAAGACTTACGGTACGTCTGGCAACTCCTTCCCCTATCTGGATCAGTCCGATTGCTGGAAGAATGCCGAGGGTCCTGCTGCTGAGGGCGCCACCTACGATGATTACAACAAGATGTCGACCCGTACCTACAGCGGCCACATGTCCGATTCGAGTGACTCGGCCTATGAGGGATCGGGAGTGAACTGCCTCTTCTTTGGAGCTGATGCCTACATGGTATTTGGTAACTTGGCTGTTTCGACAACCAATCTGCAGCTTCAGTTTGGTGTCGAGAAGTATTCGCAGGATAACGGCAACTTGATGGCTGCAGCAGAGTTCCCCGTGACGCTTTCGGCCGATGGTGTGAACTGGTCGGCCCCCATCGACTATATGACCACTCCCGAGGCTAACCTGGATGGCGTATGGAACCTCTTCACTGCCGACTTTACGCTGCCCGAGGGCACCACGACGCTCTATGTGAAGTTTGCAGCCAAGGTTGCTAGCTCCTACCGTCTGGATGACGTGAAGCTCTTCGAGGGCGAGGGTGGCCAGCAGATCACCTTCGATGGTCAGAGCAATCCTTCAACTCCGGGTCAGACCGTAGAGATGACCATTCCCGAGATTGTGGCTAAATGTGTAGCGGCAGGATCTTCTCAGACTGAGTTGAATACTGCGTCGGATGTGGTGGTTTATGGTGTGGTTGTCCCCAATAAGGCTGCCGGTAACACCGTATCGAAGAACCTCCCGATCATGACCGAGGGCGCAACCGAGGCCGGTAATGGTATCTTGCTCTATGGTAGCGGTATCACCGACCCTGCCGATCCCTCCTACACCTTTGAGGCTGGCGATAAGGTTAAGGTAACGTTGAAGGCAGGGTTGGCCCGCGTGGTAACCTTTAATGGTGTCTATGAGTTGACGGGTTCGGCCTCAGATACATGGTGCGAGATTGAGAAGGTTGGTACTGCTGAGATCTCTCCGATTACGGTTTCTGTAGATGACTTGACTAAGTACCAGTCGATGGTGGTTAAGGTGGAGGGTGTAACTTCGCCCGCTACGTCGCAGACGTGGACTACGGCAGACAACTACAAGACTCACACCTTTACCGTTGGAGGTAAGAACCTCACGATCTATGTTCAGAAGAATGCTGCGGATTTTGTAGGAAAGGCTTATGCTGCCGGTAAGACGGGTACGTTGACGGGTTATGTAACCCTTTATCAGGGTAATGCCCAAATCATGCCTCGTACGGCGGCTGATGTGGCTGACTTTACGGATGAGAATGCTGAGCCCGAACCCGATCCCGAGGTGGAAAAGGGTAAGTTTGCACGTGTTACCACGATTACGCCCGGCAAGCAGTATGTTTTGGTGGGAGAGACCGGATCGGTTTATGCCGCTTTAAATGCTTCGTATATCAATACGGGTTCAGGTAGCACTCCTGATGTAGTGGAGATTACCCCTGTTGATGGTGTAATCGAAATGCCGATGGCTGCCGCTGTAACCATTGAGGAAACCACGGGTGGCTACACCTTGAAGGGCTCGAAGGGTTATCTGACCTATCCGGGTGAGGGAACCAAAATCGTATCTGCAGAGAGTGCTACAACATGGACGGCATCCGCTACAAATGGTGTCTATATGATTGCCGATGCAACTGTTACCGATCGTGCTATTCTTTGCCGTTATGATGCAGAGTACAAACGCTTTGGTGCTTATAAGACTTCAAACTTGGCAAATGGCGGTTATTATGGCGTGGTGCTCTATGAGCTCAATGGAACTCCCGAGCAACCCGATCAGCCTGATCAACCCGATCAGCCCGATCAGCCTGATCAACCTACGGGTGTTACTACCATTGCCGAGATCTTGGCCTTGGGTCAGAATGCTACCATTGAGTCGGCTACGATCGAGGGTGTTGTGATCTCGAACCTGGCACTCAATAATCTCACTTCGAAGAAGGGTCTCTATGTACAGGATGCCACGGGTGGCTTGCAGTTCTATATGGCTGCCAACCATGAGTTTGCCTTTGGCGATAAGGTGACGATCGACCTCTCGGGAACCACGCTTAGTGCCTATAACGGTGCTGTACAGATCAGCGGCTTGGCTCTGGACAAGGTAGAGGTGCTCTCGTCGGGTAATACGGTGGAGGCCAAGACGGTTGCGATGGCCGATTTCTTAGCTAACAAGTATGAGGGTCAGTATATCGCCCTTGAGGGCGTGCAGGTAGCCTCAGCCGACCTGGCCAAGACCTGGGTTTCCGGCGACTTGCATACCTCGATCTCCATGGAGGATGCCAATGGAAATAACTTTGTAGTCTTCTCGTCGAAGTATGCCACCTATGGTGCGGAGACCGTAGCCCAGGGTTCGGGTACCTTGAAGGGTATCTCCTCGATCAACAACGGTGCTTTGCAGATCATCTTTGCTCAGGCTTCGGACTATGCCGGCTTGACGGGTGAGCGCTTTGGAGCCACCGAGCCGGAGCCCGAGCCGGAGCAGCCTTCGGGGGTCATCAAGGCCACGGTTGCCGAGTTCTTGGCAGCAGCCGAGAGCGACGATGTGTGGTATGAACTGACGGGTGTTGTACGCAATGTGGCCAGCACGACCTATGGTAACTTTGACCTGGTTGACGAGAGCGGAACGGTCTACGTGTATGGTTTGACCGCCACGAAGGTAGCCTCGAACGACAAGTCGTTCTCCACGCTCGACATTGACGAGTATGACACGGTAACGCTTATCGGTACGCGTTCGTCCTACCAAGGTTCGGCTCAGGTGGGCGGTCCGGCCTACTACGTAAGCCACGTGAAGGGTGATGCCCCTGAACTTCCTGCCAATGTAGCAATAATCTCGTTTGACAATACGGATAACCGTACCTCCTATTCGACCGAGCAGCAAGTATGGGAGCAGAATGGCATTACGGTAACCAACGATAAGGGTGCTTCGACGTCCGATGTTAAAGACTATTATGGCCCCGTTCGCTTCTACAAGAGCTCTAATCTGACGATCTCGGCCGAGAAGGCGATGACGAAGATTGTCTTCACCATTTCCGGTGGTTCGAGCTATTACCTTAACTTGAGTAATGGTACGGGCTACACGGTTGAGGGCTCGGGTACGGCTACGACGACCATTACGTTGGATCCCGCTGTAACGAGCTTTACGATCACGGGCCTGGCTAACCAGGTGCGTGTATCGAGCATCGAGGTAACCTTTGTTGAGTAAGCTCACTTTTTCCAACGGCTCCCGAGGGGAGAGATTCGGGAGCCGTTTTTTTGATCGCCCGGCCTTGATCGGCTTGGCGATCCCGAAAAGCCCGCTGTGGCAAGGTTTGCAGCAGGGTAGTGAACGAAAAAAAGAAAATGTATCCAAACAGTTCCATTATGAGATTGATCCAATGGGTGGTGATCGCGCTGGCGCTTTCGCTGATGATGGGGGGGAGTTGTACCTCCGATGAAACGGGCGGTGTAGCCACCACAGCCACTTTCAGGGCCTCGGGTGAGACCCACTTTGCGGCGGCGGGCTATGCCTCCGACATCTATATTGATCTGACGGCCCCCTCCGGCTCGGAGTATACCTTATCTATTATAGAGGGGGGATCCTGGTGCTGGACTTCGCGCAAAAGCCAGGCTACAACCAAGAGCGATAAGATGGCCATATCGACCCGCTCGGAGAAAATCTATCTGGCCCAAAACAGCGGTGAGCACCGTGAGGCCGAGTTGGAGGTAGCCTTCAGCACGGGGGCAACCATCCGCCTCTCGTTGAGCCAGACCTCCTACGACAAGCCCGAGCTCTATGCCAAACCCTGGGCCGAGTTACCCGACTACATGGAGGGGGAGAACACCGTGACGGTTACCCACTATGCCGAGTTGGCTGCCGATAAGTTGGCCCGCAACTTTACGCTCTGCTACGATACGGAGAAGTGCTATGCCAACTGGATCGCCTACCCGCTCCACAACTGCTACATGAACGGCTCCTACAATCGCTCGGATGCTTGGGATTACGATCCTTTGATCCCCACCAACCAGCAGGCCAACCTGCGCCCAGGCTCCTACTCGGGCTATGGGTGGGTGCGTGGCCACCAGGTGATGTCCAACCACCGCTATGTGCCCTACTCCGAAGAGCTCAATGCCCAGACTTTCTACTCGACCAACATCATGCCCCAGGATTATGACTTCAATGGCGGCAACTGGCTCGATATGGAGGAGCGTTGTACGGCCATAGCCAAGGGAATGGCCGATACGCTCTACTGCGTGACGGGTGCCCATGGTGTGCAGGGTTACACCACGGATAAGGCCGGAAAGCGTGTGGCCATTCCGGAGTACTGCTTCAAGGTGCTCCTGCGCTCGAAGTCGGGCAAGAGCAACAAGGCGATCTCGGAGTTTACCTCCTCCGACGAGCTGATGGCGATCGGCTACTGGGCCCCCAACGATGGGGAGAAGGCCAACGCCCAAAGCGTAGCCTACTGGACTTGCTCGGTGGCCGAGGTGGAGGCGCGTACTGGTTACCGCTTCTTTACGATGCTTCCCGAGGATATTGCTGACGAAGTGAAGGCTCAACACGCCCCCTCGGCCTGGGGAATCCGTTAGACAGACTAACAAACAACAACCTATATGATAAAAAAACTACTCGCAACAGGGCTCTTTACGCTGCTCATGGCGGTGCTCTTTGCCCAGCAGCCCTACAAAGTGGTCTTCTACAACCTGGAGAACCTCTTTGACACGATCAACGATCCCGAGACCAACGACGACGAGTTTACGCCCGAGGGCCCGAAGCGTTGGAATGCAACCAAGTTGACCAAGAAGCTCTCGAATATCGAGCGTGTATTTGCCGATATTACCGCCTTTAACTGCGGCGATAAGCTCTCGGTGGATGACTATCCCGTAGTGATTGGTGTGTCGGAGATCGAGAACCGTGCCGTGCTGGAGGAGGTCGTATCGCTGCGTAAGCTCTCGCCGGCCCGCTACCGTATCTGCCACTACGATTCGCCCGATCGTCGTGGTGTGGATGTTGCCTTCCTCTACCGCTCGGATGTCTTCGAGTTGGAGGGTTCGGCCGCCATCCCCTTCAATATGCCCGAGATGCCCAACCTGCGTACGCGCGATGTGGTAACCATGTGGGGCAAGATTGATGGCGAGCCCTTCTACTTCATGGTGGCCCACTGGCCCTCGCGTCTGGGTGGTCAGGCAGCCTCGGCACCCCGCCGTGAGCACGCTGCCCGCCTGATGCGCCATGCCGCCGACTCGGTGCGCCGCATCAATCCCGATGTAAAAGTGGTCATGATGGGCGACTTCAACGACGATGCCACGGATGCCTCCGTGATGGAGATCCTGGGGGGCTGTGGCGATATCAAAGCAATCCCCGAGGGGGGCTACTACAACCCCTATGTCAACCTGCTGAAGCATGGTTACGGTACCTTGGGCTACCGCGACAGCTGGAACCTCTTCGACAATATCGTTGTGTCGGAGAACTTAGCCACGGGCTCGACCGGTGAGTTGAAACTCCAGAAGGCCGGCAAGAAGTACTACGGCTACATCTTCAACCGCCCCTACCTCTTGCAGCAGGAGGGCCAGTACAAGGGCTATCCCCTGCGTACCTATGTGGGCAACAATTTCCAGGGTGGTTTCAGCGACCACTTCCCGGTCTTTATCACCATTGCCAAGTAAAATCCAAATTTTATATCTATGAAGTTTAAACATCTACTTATTTTAGTGGTGCTCGCGCTCCTCGCGTTGCCTACCTGGGCACAAGAGGGTGGTGTGAAGGGTCGCGTGGTTTCGCGCGAAGGACGCACGGCGTTGGGCAATGTGAAAGTCTCGATCGAGGAGATCGGGCGCTCGGTGCTGACCGATGCTGATGGTAACTTCCGATTCGAGAATCTCCCCGCAGGCGACTATAAGCTCACCTTCGAGGCTGCCGAGTTTGAGAATTCGGATGTGATCGTGCGTGTTGACCGCATGGTGAAGGATATCGCCGCCGTATCGCTCGTGCCCGATGTGCAGAGTGTGATGGACGATGCCATCTTTGCCGAGTTTGATACCGATACGGAGACCGCCGGCGACAGCCAGGCTCTCCCCTCGTCGCTCTCCTCGTCGAAGGATGTCTTCAACAACATCGCCTCCTACAAGTTCTCGGAGATGCGTTTCAACGTGCGCGGTTACGACTCGCAGTACTCGTCGATCTACCTGAACGGTATCCGCTTCAACGATGCCCTCACGGGTTATGGCCCCTGGTCGTTGTGGAGCGGCTTGAACGAGGCCACGCGCAACCAGGAGAATACGGCCGGTCTTGCCTCGTCGGGCTTTGGTATCGACGGTATCGGCGGTACGACCAACGTCAATGCCCGCGCCTCGCAGATGCGTAAGGGCTTCCGTGCTTCGGTCGTAAACGGCAACTCGATGTATCGTTTCCGCCTGATGCTCACCTACGCCTCGGGTATGCTCGATAGCGGTTGGTCTTATGCCTTCTCGGTCTCGACGCGTCAGGGTGGTAACGGCTATGTGGACGGTGTGTATTACAACGCCTTCGGTTACTTTGCCTCGGTGGAGAAGCGTTTTGCCGATCGCCACTGGTTGGCCCTCACGGTGTTAGGAACCCCCACCGAGCGTGGCGCACAGCAGGCATCGACCCAGGAGGCCTACGACCTGTTGGGCGACAACTACTACAACCCCAACGTGGGTCTTCAGGCCGGCGATGAGCGCAATACCCGTGTAAGACGCTATCACGAGCCTATCGTGATGCTCAACTATGGCTTCGATATCTCGGAGAATACGCGCTTTACGGCAGCCGCCTCGTTGCGTTTCGGTAAGAACGGCTACTCGGCTCTGACCTGGATGGATGGTCAGGATCCCCGCCCCGACTACTACCGCTACCTGCCGAGCTTCTATACGAACCGCATGTATAAGAGCTACGAGGTGGAGGATATGGATCCGATCAGCGTGGATACCTACAACAGCTTAGCTGCCGAGTCGGCTCGTCAGTGGATGACCGATCCGGCGAAGAGCCGTATCGACTTCGATAACATGTATGAGGTGAACCGTCGCCGTGCAGCCAATGGCGAGGGTGCCAACTACATGATCGAGGAACGCCACACCGATCAGCTCGACTTCAACTTCGCCGCCAAGATTTCGCACACCTTCCGTGGCGGCCACACCTTGCGTGGTGGTTTGAACGCCCGCATCAACCGCACGGAGTACTACAACGAGGTGCTGGATCTGTTGGGTGGAAGCTACTGGGAGGATATTGACAAGTTTGCCCGCCGCGATATGGGCGACAACGAGATCCTCTACCAGAATGACCTGATCTACTACTTCAACAACGGCCACCAGGCCCGTCATGCCCAGGAGGGCGATAAGGTGGGCTACGACTACTATGCCTATGTGCGCAATGCCCAGCTCTGGGCGCAGTACAACGCCAAGTTCGGCGGCTTTGAGATGAACCTCGGCGGTGAGATCGGTTATGCCGATATGTGGCGTGAGGGCCTCTGGGTGAAGGGTCTCTTCTTGGAGAACTCCCATGGCGACTCGGAGCGTCTGAACTACCTCACCTACAAGCTCAAGGGTGAGTTTGCCTACCGCTTCTCGGGTGCCCACTCGATTGATGCCAATGTGGTGATGATGCAGAACGCCCCCTACTTCCGTGATGCCTTCGTTTCGGCTCGTACGCGTAACGACGTAACGCCGGGCGTGGATACCGAGAAGGTATTTGGTGCCGAGCTCTCCTACAACCTCAATACCCCCTGGATCAAGGCCCGTCTTTCGGGTTACTATACCACGGTGAAGGATCAGACCAAGGTGATCTCCTTCTACGATGACACGCAGTCCTCTTTCACGAACTTCGCCATGAGCGGCATCGACAAGCGCTACATGGGTCTGGAGTTGGGCGTTACGGTACCCCTCTACAAGGGCCTCTCGGCCAATACGGCCCTCTCGCTCGGTGAGTATATCTATACCTCGAACCCCGACTTCGTGCAGACGGTGGATAACAGCCGTGCCGTAGTCCGCCAGGATAAGGTGCTCTACAAGAACTACCACGTGGAGTCCACGCCGCAGCTTGCTTGGAATGTGGGTCTCTCGTTCCGCTCGTCGAACAACTGGTTTATCAATGCCGACTTCAACCTCTACGACGGTCTCTACCTCTCGATGAATCCTGCCCGCCGTACGATCGACACCTACCGCACGGTGCTGCGTCCGGGTGAGGATGCCCAGCTGCCCGGCTTTATGAAGGCTCAGGCACTGAACGATCTGCGTCGTCAGGAGGAGTTCGATCTGGCCTACACGCTCAACCTCTCGATTGGTAAGAACTGGTATATCCGCCGTGCTTACCAGTTGGGCTTCAGCCTCGAGGTGAAGAACCTGCTGAACAACCAGACGATCCGTACCGGTGGTTATGAGCAGATGCGTCTTTCGCAGCGTACCTACATCAACGAGAGCTCGCAGTCGGTGCGTTACTACTCGCCCTTTGACTCGAAGTACTTCTATCTGTTGGGTACGACCTACTACCTGAACGTTTACTTCCGCTTCTAACCGTTAAACCGATTTTACGATGATGAAAAATATCTTGAAAGTATGTTTGATGCTGGCCGTAGCGGTTGCCGCGGTTGGTTGTTATGACGACTTCGATACCCCTGCTCCGCAGAAGATCTATGCCGACGAGGACTTTGCCGATCTGGAGCATAAGACCATCCTGGAGGTGAAGCAGATGTATATCGAAGCCGAAGCTTGCGGAACCCTTGCCGACCATGGAAGCAACGGTTCGTGGGACGATACGAAGTATTTGCAGATCGAGGACGACATCTATATCAAGGGTAAGGTGCAGTCCAGCGATGAGGAGGGTAACGTCTATAAGTCGATCTATATCTGCGACGAGACGGGTGCCATCGAGGTAAAGCTCGGTACGGGCAACTACCTGAACTATCCCGTGGGCCACTTCGATCCCGAGACCGGTACGATGCCCTCGACCTATGTCTATGTAAAACTTAAGGATCTCTATATCGGCAACTACCGCATGATGCTCTCGATTGGCGGTGCTCCCTCCTCTTCCTATAACAAGGTGGGCGAGCATAAGTTCTATGCCAACTCCAATATCGAGAACCCCACGACGATCGCCGAGCATGTCTTCCTGGGTGAGCCGACCGAGCTCTCGGTTGAGGCAGGGGATATTCTGGAGATCACCTCGGCCAACCAAAATGATATCTACTGCCATACCGGTAACTATCGAGGTGACGAGGCGAAGGCACTGAGCGTACTCGGCCGCCTGGTTTGGCTCAAGAACGTTACCTGTGTTTATGGCGAGGTGGATGGCAATATCTACCCCTCGTGGATGGATACCAATGTACGCCCTGTGGTGAGCAAGTATTGGTACAACTGGGCCTTCAATGCCAAGCACTATCCCTCGGCTGCCAACCTCTATGGTTCGGTGCTCTTTACTATGGATGGCAAGCTGCCTACCTACATGGCCGATAAGGCCGGTATCTATGTGGTACGCACCAGCGGTTATGCCCGCTTTGCCGGTAAGCCGATCATGCGTAATGGGGCCAAGGGAGACGTATTGGGCCACTTGGCCATCTACGGTAAGTACTGGGCCAACTACGCCACCTACCAGATATCGATCAACCGTTTCGAGGATATCATGTTCGACGAGGCTGATTTCATCAGCTCCGAGGAGGCCGATGCCGACTACTTCGACCGTACCGGCTATCACATGGACGGCTACGATGAGGATGGTAACTATAGCATTGATTTGGATGCCTACTACACTCCTTCGACGGAGGATAGTATGGATGAGGGATCTCTCGAGTAATTTTTTGATTTTATAGGGTAAATTTTCCCTCGCAGTCGTTGGGCTCGAATGGGACGTACGTTAAGTACTACCCATTCGAGCCCTTCTCTTTTGCCTGCAAATTTGCACCTCTAAAATGCAAAAAATGGGAGGTAGTACCGGGGGGGATTAGCCTGGGAGTTTCGGGAGTTCTGGGAATTCCGGGATTACCCGGGGCGTATTACCCAAAGCACATTACCCAAAGCAAAGGCCCAATTTTGAATTTAGAATTACGTTGTGGCCCCCCGCTATGCCCGCTATGCGCCCCGAGGGGCAATCCTAAATGCTAAAGATGTTCCAGCAACCAATCTACGCCGTCGGCCATGGAGAGCCATCCCACAAGGTCGAGCAGGCAGATGACGACCACACCGATTGTGAAGAGGCGGACAAAGCGCACACCCCACCCGATGGCGTAGTGCGAGGCAAGGAAGGCTCCGATGATATTGCCCACGCCATGCAGCAGGCCATAGGCATAGTCCACCTGGTCGTTATACATAAAGACCAGCATGGAGAAGGGACTCGATACGAAGATCACGAACCCCTTGAGGATATTGGCTGTAACGATGTCGAGATGAAGCGTCCAGATCGTCACGGCGAGCACCACATAGCCCAGACCGATATAGATATAGCCGCCGTAGAATCCGATCAGGAAGAACCAGATGTAGTGCCAGAAGTTGAGTTTCAGGGCATGGCCGCCGTGGGAGGGGGTACGGTGGCGATCGAAGATCATGTAGATCAGAATGACGGCCAGAACAATTCCCATGCAGATCTTAAAGATCTTTTCGTCGAGTTGAGTGGCCAACATTGATCCCGCAATATTGCCGATGATCGTAGGAATCGAGAGCAGCAGTCCCGCCTTTACGTCGAGCATCCGTTTGCGGATGAAGGTGAGCGAGGCGGTGAGGTTTTGCAACACAACAGCAATGCGGTTTGTGCCGTTGGCCATTGTGATCGGCAACCCCATGGCCGAGAAGATCGAGAGCGTGAGGATGGTACCGCCACCGGCAAGCGTGTTGATGATGCCGACTAAAATGCCGGAGGCAACGAGCAACACAATCACTTGCCAGGTAAGTTCCATCTCTTCGAGGGGGTGTTTAGAGTTTAATGGTAAAGTCGTCGGCATCGCGCAGGGCTGGGAAGGCCTCGCGGAAACGAGTTTGGGCCTTGAGGTCGATCTCGGCCACGAGGATCTCCTCATCGTCGGCGGCCTCCTTGAGGATACGGCCGCGGAAGTCGATGATGCGCGAATCGCCCGCATAGTGCGAGGCGGGGTCATCTCCCACACGATTCACGCCAAAGACATAGCACTGATTCTCCACAGCTCGGGCCTGCAAGAGGATCTTCCAGGGCTCGCGGCGGTCGGCAGCCCACGAGGCGCAGTAGAGGATGGCATCATAATCGCCACGGTTACGGCTCCAAACGGGGAAGCGCAGATCGTAGCAGATCAAAAGCAGGAAACGCACGCCCATATACTCGACCACCACGCGCCGGTCGCCGGGGGTGTAGTCGCGCCCCTCACCCCCCGGGCGGAAGAGGTGGCGTTTGTCGTACCAGGTCATCTTGCCCGAGGGCTCGACAAAGAACATGCGGTTACGGAACTTCTTCTCGTCGTCCACAATCACAATGCTGCCCACCACGGCCTTTTGGTACTTCTCAGCCCAACCGCGCATGGCGGCAATGGTGGGGCCGTCCATCGGCTCGGCAACGGCCGAGGCATGGAGTTTGAACCCGGTGGAGAACATCTCGGGCAGAAGCACCAGATCGGCATCGGCCCGGGCGATAAGCTCCTCAACAACGGGCAGATTGCTCGCGGCGCTCTCCCACTGCATATCATACTGACAAACGGCTACTTTCATAGGTCTTGTGTGGTTTGTGGGGAGCCGGTGGCCAAGTGGGCCCTGCTGCCCCGAACATTAACTTTAAGGTTCACCGAACAAATATAAGAATTTTTTTGAATTTTACACCCTCGATCCCCCGTTTTTTCGCTACCTTTGCCCAAAATTCACTAAAAAAAGATTATGCTACGCGCCGGACATACCTACACGCTGACGATCAGCCGCATCTCGGATTATGGTCTCTACCTCAAGGATGAGGAGGAGATTGAAGTGCTGCTTCCCAACCGCTACACCTCCCTTTCGGACAAGGTAGGCGATCAGAAGCAGGTCTTCGTCTACCACGACTCGGAGGATCGCTTGGTGGCTACCACCGAGGAGCCGCTCTTGCGTGCCGGAGAGGCGGGATTTTTGAAGGTGGTGGATAAGACCCTGCATGGAGCCTTCCTCGGCTGGGGCCTTCACGGTAAGGATCTCTTCCTGCCGAACCGCAACCAGCAGGGGGGTGTCTTTGCCGACCGCGAGGTGTTGGTCTATCTCTATGAGGACAACATCACGGGGCGCTGTGTGGCGACTCAGAAGCTCAAAAGCTACATCCACAACGAGGGGGATATCACCGTTAAGCAGGGTGATGAGGTTTCGATCCTGATCGCCTCCGAGAGTGAGATCGGCTTCCGTGCCATCATCAACAACCGCCACTGGGGCATGATCTACAAGAACCAGATCTTCACCCCGGTTCGGCGGGGCGACCGTCTCAAGGCCTACGTGCGCCGCATCACCGAGGAGAATCGTATCGACCTGAGCCTTCAGCAGCAGGGCTATCGGGAGGTGCAGTCCTCGGCCGAGCGCCTGCGGGAATTGATCCGTGCCAATGGCGGTTTCCTGCCCTTGGACGACAGCTCCTCGCCGGAGGCTGTGCAGCAGCGTACGCAGATGAGCAAGAAACTCTTTAAGCGTTCGTTGGGTGTGCTTTTGAAGGCCGGTGAGATCGCCTTCTTAGAGGGCGGAACCAAGCTGATTAAGAAGTAGCAAGAGGAGTTGGGAATGAAACGGGTGATTACTGCCGAGCGTGTTTCGCGCGATGTGTCGGACAACTTTGTCTTTCAGCGCTCGCTCCTGGCCTACCATGAGGCGGCCGGGCGGGTCTCGGGCCGGGTCTTGGAGATCGGCACAGGGGCCGGCTATGGGGTGGAGGTGATCGCCCCGCATGCCGAGCACTTTACCACGCTCGATAAGCACCGCACGGAGGGGATCGAGTGGCCTGTAAATGTCGATTTCTGTGAGGCCAAGGTGCCGCCCCTTCCTTTTGCCGATGGTTCGTTCGATTGCGTGATCTCGTTCCAGGTGATCGAGCATATCCGCCGTGATCGGGACTTTGTTCGGGAGGTGGCCCGCGTGCTGAAGCCCGGGGGGGGGCTGATCATCTCGACCCCCAACCGCCCGATGTCGCTCACGCGCAACCCTTGGCACGTACGCGAGTATAACGGTGAGGAGTTCTCGGCCCTTTTGGGCGAGGCCTTTGCGACGGTGGAGGCTTATGGCGTGGAGGGTAACGAGCGTGTAATGGCCTACTATGAGAAGAATCGTGAGGGGGTGAAGCGTATCACCCGCTTCGATTTGTTGAACCTGCAATGGCGACTGCCACGGCAGCTCTTGCAGCTCCCTTACGATCTGCTCAACCGCCTCAACCGCCGTCGACTGCTCAAGGAGAACGATACGCTCACCCGTTCGATACGGATGGAGGATTACCGTCTGGTGCCGCTTCATGAGCACTGTTTCGATCTCTTTTTTGTGGCCCGCAAGTAGCTTTGTTTGAATATTTCGGTAGCGTCTTTTCATGAAAGAGGAGCAAATTGAGATATGGGGTGCCCGCGTGCACAACCTGAAGAATGTCAATCTGAAGATCCCGCGCAATAAGCTGGTGGTAATCACCGGCCTCTCCGGCTCGGGCAAGTCCTCGTTGGCCTTCGATACGATCTATGCCGAGGGGCAGCGGCGCTACATGGAGACCCTCTCGACCTATGCCCGACAGTTTGTCGGTACGATGGAGCGGCCCGATGTCGATAAGATCACGGGCCTGAGCCCCGTGGTGGCCATCGAGCAGAAGACCACCAATAAGAACCCCCGTTCGACGGTAGGTACCGTTACCGAGATCAACGATTTCCTGCGACTGCTCTATGCCCGTGCTTCGAGGGCCTATTCGCCCATCACCGGCGAGCAGATGGTGCACTACACCGACGAGCAGATTCTCAACCTCATTCTGGAGGGCTTCGAGGGGCGCCGAGTGGCCCTGATGGCCCCCATTGTTCAAGGTCGCAAGGGCCACTACCGCGAACTCTTCGAGAGTTTGGTGCGCAAGGGGTATCTCTATGCCCGTATTGATGGCGAAATCAAGGAGTTCACCTCCGGCATGCGGCTCGACCGCTACAAGGTGCATACCATTGATCTGGTGGTGGATCGCCTGCAGGTGGGTGAGGAGTCGCGCGACCGCCTGATGACCTCCTTGAAGGAGGCGATGCGTCAGGGAAAAGGTACGATGATCCTCTACGACTATGGCTCGGAGGCCTCGCGCTTCTATTCGCGCCATTTGATGTGTCCCTCGACGGGGGTAGCCTTTGAGGATCCCGCCCCGCATACCTTCTCGTTCAACTCTCCAAAGGGGGCCTGTCCCCACTGCAACGGACTGGGACAGGAGGCTGTATTCGATCTGGAGAAGCTGATCCCCGACGCCCGCCTATCGCTCAACGAGGGAGGTGTGGAGCCGCTTGGCAAGGGGCGTACCAACCTCTTGTTTGCCATTCTCGAACAGTTGGGCCGCCGCTACGACTTCACGCTGGATGATCCTTTGGAGAGCCTCTCCGAGGGGGCGATGAATGCGTTGCTCTATGGCGACTCGGAGCCCGTGGCGGTCAACTTCTCGGAGTTTAGTTACTCCTCGTCGGGCATTCAACTCGTCTCGTGGGAGGGGGTGGCCGAGTATATCTCGCGCATGGTGGATGACGACTCGAAGCGGGGTGAAAAGTGGCGGGGACAGTTCCTGGTCTATCGGCCCTGCTCCTGCTGTGGTGGTTCACGCCTGAAGCGTGAGGCGTTGCAGTTCCGTGTGGCAGGCAAAAACATAGCCGAGGTTTCGGCTCTCTCGATTCAGGAGTTCTCCTCGTGGATTGCCGGAGTGGAGGCCGAGATGAACCCGAAGGAGCAGCAGATCGCCCGTGAGATTCTCAAGGAGATAAGGGAGCGCACCCGTTTTTTGGTGGAGGTGGGCTTGGGTTACCTCTCGCTCAGCCGCTCGTCGCGTACGCTTTCGGGCGGTGAGAGCCAGCGTATCCGCTTAGCCACACAGATCGGATCGAAGTTGGTCAATGTCCTCTATATCCTCGATGAGCCCTCGATCGGTCTTCATCAACGCGATAACGAGCGTCTGATTCGCAGCTTGCAGCGCCTGCGCGATGCCGGTAATTCGGTGATCGTGGTGGAGCACGATGAGGATATGATGCGTTCGGCCGATTTTATTGTCGACGTGGGCCCCTTGGCCGGTCGACGTGGTGGCGAGATCGTGGCTGCCGGCCCCTTTGAGGAGATCCTGAAGGCCTCCTCCATTACGGCCGACTACCTGAATCACCGCCGTAGAATCGAACTGCCTGCCTCACTGCGCAAGGGAAGCGGTGACTTCCTCCTACTGAAGGGGGCCACAGGCAACAACCTCAAAGGGGTAGATGTGGCCTTCCCGCTCGGGAAACTGATCTGCGTAACGGGGGTGAGCGGCTCGGGTAAATCGTCGCTCATCAACGGTACTTTGCGTCCGATCTTGAGCCGTCAGCTCTATCGTTCGCTCGATCAGGCGCTGCCCTATGAGGCGATCGAGGGGATGGAACATATTGATAAACTGGTGGTGGTCGATCAGTCCCCCATCGGACGTACGCCTCGAAGCAATCCGGCCACCTACTCCAATGTATTTGCAGATATTCGTAAACTCTTTGAGCAGACCCCCGATGCGCAGGTGCGCGGTTTCAAGGCGGGGCGCTTCTCCTTCAATGTGAAGGGAGGACGGTGCGAGGAGTGCCGTGGTGCGGGCGTGCAGACGATCGAGATGAACTTCCTGCCCGATGTCTATGTGCGTTGCAAGAGCTGTGGCGGTCATCGTTACAACCGCGAGACCTTGGAGGTGAAGTATAAGGGCAAGTCGATTGACGATGTACTCAATATGACGGTCAACATGGCTGTCGAGTTCTTCGAACCGGTGCCCAATATCTACCAGAAACTCAAGGCGATTCAGGATGTAGGCTTGGGCTACCTGACCCTCGGACAACCCTGTACGACCCTCTCGGGCGGTGAGAGCCAGCGTATCAAACTCTCGGCCGAACTCTCGAAGCGCGATACGGGACGCACGCTCTACATCCTCGACGAGCCCACCACGGGACTTCACTTCGAGGATATTCGCCAGTTGCTCGAGGTGCTTAAAAAATTGGTCGACAAGGGCAATACGGTGATCGTCATCGAACACAATATGGATGTGATCAAGGTGGCTGACCACCTGATTGATATCGGCCCCGAGGGAGGAGATGAGGGTGGCCGTATCGTGGCTACGGGAACCCCCTTGGAGGTAGCCTCCAACCCCGAGAGCTATACGGGGGCCTATCTGCGCAAGGTGCTCGCTTAAGGTGCTTCGTCGGAAGAGATTTGGTACTGTTCTTGCTCCTTATTTCGAGGAAAACCAAATCTCTTGCATCATGAAAAGGTATCTCATTATTGGCTTGGTGCTGCTCCTGGTGGGGGTGGCCAGTTGGGCCGTTGTAGGCCGTGGAGAGGCTCCGCGGCAGCGTGAACCCCATCCGAAGTCCGAGCGGCGCGAACTCCGTGAACAGCGACGGGCCGAACGTCTCGCCTCCTTTGAAAAATTCCTCGATTCGCTGGTGCTCACCCGAAACTGGCAGTTCAATCCGCAGACCATGCAACAGCTGCCGGCGGGGCCGATGCGCCTTATTCAGAACATCCACTACAACGTGGCCCTTTGGGACGATACGTGCGATGTGTGTCTTCCCTATATCACCGGTTATGTGCCGCCTTACAGCCTGGTGGTGCTCAACTACACGGTGCCGATGATCGACGACTACTATGCCGAGGAGAGTGCCGAGGGGTGGACTGTGCGCTTTACCTCCTCGCTCTTTTCGGCCTCTACCTACACCTTTACCTTCGAGATCTCGGCCAAGATGGGGAGTACGATTCTCACCATCTCCAACCCCTGGTATAACGCGGTGCAGTATAGCGGCACCATATCGCAGCTCTACTGATGAGGGGGTGTTGGATGCTCTTTGTGGCCCTGCTCCCACCTCTCGGGGTGGGGGCCCAGGCGGCCGACAGTGTGCCGCAGATCACCATCACGGCCGACAACCCCGTGCCGGTAACGACCATCGTGCCGGTGGAGGAGCCCCCTGAGGTGGTCACGATGTCGACAAGGGTGGAGGAGTCCCCGGCCCACCTGAGCCGCAAGGAGCGTCGTGCCTGGCGACAACAGCGCTTTGTCGAACGCCTCGACTCGCTCATCGCCTCACGCAACTTCCGCTTTTGGCCCAACTCCATGCAGCAACGCCCCGATGGCACCATTCGCCTCATTTACAACGACTACTACCTCTTTGCCCTCTATACGGATCATGTGGAGGTGCATCTGCCCGTCGAGTGGGGTGTAACCACCTATGTCGGGGTGCTCAACTTCGATTCGATGGCTGTGGAGGAGTATCGCTCCACTCCCTTACCCGAGGGGTGGAACATCCGCTTTTGGGTGGAGGATGGCAGGGAGCGTTATTGGGTCGATTTTTTGGTCTCCACCCTCACGGGTGAGACTCAGCTTACGTTGCAAACCCCTCGAACGACGATGCGTTATGTGGGAAGTCTCTTCGCCCTCGGGGAGCAGTCGCCACCCCGGCGGTAGGGTTTCGCTTTGCTTGCTCTTCAAAAGTGGAGGGCTCGAGAAAGGAGTAGTGTCGATCTACATCCTTTTTCGAGCCCTTCGGCTATCTGGGCAAACCTGCCCGACAGATCCAAAATTACAGGCGGCGGAGAACCTCCACCAGCAGATCCCAGAACTTGCGTACGGTCGAGATCTCCAAACGCTCATCGGGCGAGTGTACACCTCTGAGTGTAGGGCCAAAGGAGACCATATCCAACTCGGGATACTTCTCTAAGAAGAGACCGCACTCCAAACCGGCATGAATGGCGCGTACCTTGGGCTCCGTGTGGAAGAGGTCGCGGTAGCTCTCTACCGTGAGCTTCAGAAGCTCCGAGTCGGGATTGGGAGCCCAACCCGGGTAACCGTCCGAATGGGCCACATCGGCACCGGCCAACGTGAAGACTGACTCCACCATCTGGAGGACATAGGTCTTGGCACTCTCTACCGAGGAGCGCTGCGAGGTGGTTACCACGATGCGGTTTCCGGCCTCGAACTTCACGGAGGCGAGGTTGGTCGAGGTCTCTACCAGGCCCTTTACGGCAAAGGACATGGCAATCACTCCGTTGGGTACACCTACAAGCGAGTAGACCAAGGCGGTCTGTGTCTTTTCGTCGATCACGTTGTCGACCTGGGGCATCTCGTTGAGCGAGATCTTGAAGTTGGGCTCGCGGTGCTTGAACTCCTGCTCCAGATCGGCGGCAAAGAGGTTGTAGCGCTTCAAAAAGTCGCTCTTATAGGCGGTGGGCACGCCGAAGATGGCATAGGCCTCGCGTGGGATGGCGTTGCGCAGGTTGCCTCCGTTGAAGTAGCTCAGGCGCAGCGAGAAACTCTGCATGCCGTCCCACAGCAGGCGGGCCACGGTCTTGTTGGAGTTGACACGCCCCTTGTCAATATCGTCGCCCGAGTGGCCACCCAAAAGCTCGCCCACATCAACCCGGAAGAAGGTGTAGTTCTTGGGGGCGGGCTCGGTCGTGTAGTGGAAGGTGGCAATGGTATCGATACCGCCGGCGCAGCCGATAAAGAGCTCACCCTCATCCTCCGAGTCGAGGTTGATGAGCGATTTGCCCGTGAGCATCCCCTCGCCCAACTCGAAAGCTCCGGTCAAGCCGGTCTCCTCGTCCACGGTGAAGAGGGCCTCTAAGGCAGGGTGCTCCAACGTGTTGTCGAGCAGGGCGGCCAAAGCGGCGGCCATGCCGATACCGCAGTCGGCACCGAGGGTGGTTCCCTCGGCCTTCACCCACTCGCCGTCGATGCGCGTGCGGATGGGGTCGTTGTCGAAGTCAAACTCCACGTCGGAGTTCTTCTCGCATACCATATCCATGTGGGACTGGAGGATCACGGCGGGGTGCTCCTCATAGCCCGGAGTGGCCGGCTTGCGGATAACGACATTGCCGATCTTGTCGGTCGAGTAGTCGAAGCCGTGCTCTTTGGCAAAGGCTACCAGGTAGTCGTGAATTTTCCCCTCACGCTTCGAGGGGCGGGGTACGCGCGTGATGGCGTCGAACTGTTCCCAAACGAGTTGGGGATCCAAATGTGAGATCGCTGACATAACTATCGTTTGCTTCTTAAAAGTGTTCTAAAGTACAAAGGTAACAAAAAATTTGCTATATTTGCCTGATGAAACCACTTTTCAAGATCGGATACGGATATGATGTACACGCCTTGGCCGAGGGCTTGGAGCTCTGGTTGGGGGGTGTGAAGATCCCGCACAGCAAGGGGTGCATCGCCCATTCGGATGGCGATGTGGCCATTCATGCCATCTGCGATGCCCTGCTCGGGGCGGCCGCCTTAGGCGATATCGGCAAACTCTTTCCCGATACGGATCCCGCCTATAAGGGGATCGACTCGATACTCCTCTTGCGGGAGGTTGTAGGCCGTCTCGAGTCCTTGGGTTACTGCGTGGGGAATGTGGATTGCACGATTGCCATGCAACAGCCCAAACTCAGACCGCATATTGACCTGATGCGTGAGCGTCTGGCTGAGGCGATGGCCGTTGGGGTGGACTGTGTCTCGGTGAAGGCGACCACCACCGAACGGCTCGGTTTTGAGGGACGTGAGGAGGGTGTTTCGGCCCATGCCGTGGCCCTGATCTATAGCCGGGAACTCTCCATGCAATAAAAGCCGACCATGCTGCGAAAACTCATAGTGGGGGCGCTTGCCTTGTTTACTCCGCTATTTGTGGAGGCACAGGAGGAGCCCTACTACTATCCCTATGAGCGTTGGCGCAGCGAGGAGCCGACCCCGATCCTGAGGAGCGACACCATGCTCTTCTACCGGGCGGTTCAACACCCCATGGATCCTTATGGGGAGCTGACCCGGTATACCTATTCGTTTATTGCCTCTTCGCGCCGTGGCCACCGCCTCTATGAGGAGCCGGTGCGCGTGGGTGATCTCTCGGTGGATTATGCCCTTTGGCGACAACTCTCGCATTGGAAGAGCGATAACGCCGCTTCGGATGAGGCTCTCTTCGATGTAAATATGGAGGCGGGCCATCGGCTGCGCCTCTCCCTCACCGATCGCAACTATCGTTTGGGCTTGCGTTATGACTATGGCTGCGAGCGGCCAGAAAAGTGGCAACTGCAACTCCGCGTAGAGGGACGTACGGGCCGCGACCTCCACGCGATGGGTGTCTATACCCGCTCGCTCGGCTTCAGCCTGCGCCTGCAACGAAATTGGGCCCTGAACCGTCTGCTGTTTTTGGTGGCGTGCAATCCTTCGGAGCGGGGCCTTGCCGCCTCCTCGGTGGAGGAGGCCTTCAAACTGGTTGATGATCCCTACTACAACCCGGCCTGGGGTTATTGGCGGGGAGAGGTGCGCAGTGGCCGTGTGGCACGCGAGATACTCCCCGTGGCTCTCTTTGCCTTCGAGCATGAGGCCTCGGAACGTACGCGGCTGCGCCTGAGTCTGGCCCTCGAGGCGGGGGTGAGCCGCCTGAGCGGGGTAGGGTGGTTTGACACCCCTACTCCTCGGCCCGACTACTACCGCAACCTCCCCTCCCATTATGCCGATCCGGCCATTCAGGAGTTGGTGGCCGAGCGTTGGCGCTCCCACGATACGCGCTACACGCAGATCGACTGGGAGGAGCTTTATCAGCAGAACCGTATGGCGCAAGGCGAGGCGCTCTATGTGGAGCAGGATCGCGTGGAGCGCCGTTCGCGGGTGGGATTATCCCTGGCGGGAACCACGCTTTTAGGCTCGTCGCTGGAGTTGCGTTACGGGGTGGAGTTGCACTATGATCGCCATCGCCACTATTTGGAACTGCGCGATCTCTTGGGTGCCGATTACCTCACCGATCGAGACTGCTTTCTTATTGACGACGACAGCTACTCGTCGCTCCTGGAGAACGATCTGCGCCATCCGGGCCGCAGGGTGGGGGAGGGTGATCGCTTCTCCTATGATTATGCGTTGGATCGCGCCTCGGCCGAGGCTGCCGCAGGCTTGAATTACTATACCGATCGGTTGCGCCTTGCTGCTTCGATCCGCTTAGGGGAGGAGTTGGTTGGGCGCAAGGGCTTTTTTGAGAAGGAACTCTTTGCGGGGGAACAGTCGTGGGGCCGATCGAAGTGGGTGCAGGCTCCGTGTTATACCCTCGCCATAGGTGGCTCCTATGCCCTCTCTCCGCGTCGGGCGCTCCATCTGAGACTCAATTATGAGGCCCGCCTGCCCGAGAGCGACTACCTCTTTTTGCAACCCCAATACAATAACCGCACGATCGACACCCCCACTCCGAAGGGGAGTTTGGAGGTGGAGATGGGCTACTCGCAAAGGGCCGATCGTTGGTCGTTGAGGGGCGATCTCTTTCTCGATTACGGCCATAACAATACGCAGACCGATCGCTACTACGACGACCTCTCGGGGCTCTATTGCGACCGTGTGGTGAGTGGCATTGCCACGCTGATTTATGGGGTGGAGGGGTGCTTGGAGTGGCGTGCCCACCGCAACCTTGCGCTCGCCTTCACGCTCTCGGCAGCCGCTTCGACCTATGTGGGTGAGCCGCGGGTGGATCTCTACGATGACCGCAATAACCAACTTCTCTTTCAGGGGGCTCGCTCCTACATGAAGGGGTGTCATCCGGGCGCTTTTCCCCACCTTGGTGCTTCGGCCGAGGCAACCTACTTCGGCCGTAGTTGGGGGCTTAACCTGCAGATGGCTCTGGCTGCCTTGCGCTATGCCCACCCCGACTTCGGCCGCCGTACGGCCCGTATTGCACAAGGAGCCTCCACCTCGCCTGAGGCCTTCGAGGCCTTTATGGCGCAGGCTGAACTTCCGGCAGCCTTCCGCCTCGATCTCTCAGCCTGGAAGAGCTTCTCCCTGGGGGAGCGTTCGCGCCTGATCCTCTACGCTTCGCTGCGTAACCTCTGCGGCAGCCGCCACACCCCCTATGATCGCTATGAGTCGCCCCGCCTACACCGCCTGACGACCGGCGAGGGAACCCGTTACCTCCCCATGGAGGATCGTTTGCGCTATGCGGCACCTCGCTCCTTGTGGCTTTCGCTCTCGTTTCGCTATTAGGGCCTCTCGACAAAAAAGTGAACCTAAAATTGGATAGGCGAAAAAAAATCGCTACCTTCACCCCCGAAATCTAAATTTTATTTCTATGATTATCGGTATTCCAAAGGAGATCAAGAACAACGAAAATCGCGTTGCTCTCACCCCGTCGGGTGCTTACGAATTGACCAAGAAGGGCCATACGGTCTATGTGCAGACCACGGCCGGTGTAAATAGTGGCTTTGCCGACGAGGCCTATGTCGCGGCAGGAGCGAAGATACTCTCCACCATCGAGGAGGTTTATGCCATTGCCGAGATGATTTTGAAAGTAAAGGAGCCCATCGAGCCGGAGTATGCCCTCATCAAGCCGGGCCAGTTGCTCTTCACCTACTTCCACTTTGCCTCCTCGGAGGCCCTGACCCATGCCATGCTCAAGAGCGGGGCTGTCTGCTGCGCCTACGAAACGGTGGAGCGCAAGGATCGTTCGCTGCCGCTCCTGACCCCGATGTCGGAGGTGGCCGGCCGTATGTCCACGCAGGAGGGGCGCTACTTCCTGGAGAAGCCTCGCGGGGGTAAGGGAAAACTCCTGGGCGGTGTTCCGGGTGTGAAGCCTGCCAAGGTCTTTGTGATCGGTGCCGGTGGGGTGGGTACGGCAGCTGCCCGCACAGCTGCCGGTACGGGAGCCGACGTCACGATCTGTGATATTTCGATGCCGCGTCTGAGCTATTTAGCCGATGTAATGCCCCGCAATGTCAAGACCCTGATGTCGTCGGAGTATAATATCCGTGAGGAGCTCAAGACGGCCGACTTAGTGATCGGTTCGGTCTTGATCCCCGGAGCCAAGGCCCCGAAACTCGTAACGCGTGATATGCTCAAGGATATGGAGCCGGGTACGGTGATGGTGGATGTGGCCATCGACCAGGGTGGCTGTTTCGAGACCTCGCATCCCACCACGCACGAGGATCCCGTCTATACGGTGGATGGTATTCTGCACTACTGCGTGGCCAATATCCCGGGTGCCGTGCCCTACACGTCGACCCTTGCCCTGACCAACGTAACACTTCCCTATGCCATGCTCTTGGCCGATAAGGGTTGGAAGCAGGCTTGTAAGGAGTGTGAGGAGCTCAGAAAAGGCCTCAATGTCGTGGAGGGAAAGGTGGTCTATCGCTCGGTAGCCGAGGCGTGGGATCTGTCCTACGAGCCACTGGAGTGGTAGTTCAGTGACTATCCTAATCAGACGCTGTCCGCTATTTTTTGCCGGACAGCGTTTTTTTGCTACCTTTGTAAAAATAACTCAAACGAATAGTCCGATCATGCGGTTTAGACCTTGCTTTGTGATGCGATGCGTCGCTCTTTTGGCAGTACTGCTCCTTGGGGGGCTTGCCCTTGTGGCGCAACCCTTGGGCGTTGTTCCCCAACCCCGTCAAATAAGCCTTGAGGGGGAGACTGTCTTTGTATTGAAACCTTCAACCCGGGTGGTGGCCCCGGCTGCGCTCGGCTCGGTGGCGGAGCGTTATGCCGAGGAGTTGGCCGAACTCTTCCACTTCAAGCGCCCGCTCCCCATCGAAGAGCAGGGGAGAGGTATCCTGCTGCAACTCGACGAGCGCCTTCCGCAGGAGGGCTATGCCTTGGAGATTCAGGAGCGGCAGATCACGGTGAGGGGAGCCTCCGAGGCGGGTCTCTACTATGCTTTGCAGAGCCTCCATCAGCTCCTCTTTGCAGGGAGGGGGAGTCTTGCTTGCGGCACGATACAGGATGCTCCGAACTTCGCCTACCGTGGAGCCCACCTCGATGTGGTGCGCCATTTCTACACGGTGGAGGAGGTGAAACGCTATATTGATATTCTGGCAGCTCATAAACTCAACCGTCTCCACTGGCACCTGACCGACGATCAGGGGTGGCGCATCGAGATCAAACGCTATCCCGAACTCACGGAGCGGAGTGCTGACCGCAACGAGACGCTGATCGGCCACTGCTTGCGTTCGACGGTCTATGATGGTGTCCCCTATGGCCCCTATTACTACACGCAGGAGCAGATCCGCGAGGTGGTGGCCTATGCTGCCGAGCGCTACATTACGATTATCCCCGAGATCGAGATGCCGAGCCACGGCCAGGCGGCCCTCCATGCGCTGCCTTGGTTGGGATGTCAGGAGCAGGATGTGGAGGTCTGGACAGCCTGGGGGGTATCGCCCGAGGTGATGTGTGGCGGTAAGGAGACAACCTACACCTTCTTGGAGCATGTCCTGGAGGAGGTGATTGCCCTCTTCCCCTCGGAGTATATCCATATCGGAGGCGATGAGTGCCCGAAGGATCGTTGGCGGGAGTGCCCCCACTGCCAGGCGCGTATTCGGGAGTTGGGCTTCACCCATCAGGGCGGTAACCGTACCCCCGAGGAGCAGTTGCAGAGCTACCTGACCCAGCGTATCGAGCGTTTCTTGGCGCAATATGGTCGCCGCATCATCGGATGGGACGATATGTTGGCCGGCGGAGTGTCGCCCTCGGCTACGGTGATGTCGTGGCAGGGTACGCAGGGGGGTATCTATGCTGCCCAACACGGTAATCAGGTGGTGATGACCCCGATGGAGTACTGCTACGTCGATTTCTACGAGACCCGCAGCCGTGAGGATGAGGGACTTGGTATCGGCGGTTGGATC
>CAZRJU010000006.1:0-26924 GCA_964600455.1 uncultured Alistipes sp.
ACATGATGATCTGCTTCTGAGCCTCGAGCTCGGCCTCGATCAGGGCCTTGTGCGATACCACTACGTTGCGGAACTCGTTGTTGATCTTCACCACCTTGAACTCCATGGTCTTGTCCACGTATACATCGTAGTCGCGGATGGGCTTCACGTCGATCTGCGAACCGGGCAGGAAGGCCTCGATACCGAAGATGTCGACAATCATACCGCCCTTGGTGCGGCACTTGATGTAACCCTTGATGATCTCGTCGTTCTCCAGCGCCTCGTTAACGCGATCCCACGACTTGAGCTGGCGTGCCTTCTTGTGCGAGAGCACGAGCTGACCGTTGCGATCCTCTACCGACTCAACATAGACCTCAATCTTCTCACCAACCTGGATGTCGGGATTGTAGCGGAACTCGGACAGGGGGATGATAGCCTCCGACTTGTAGGCGATGTTAACCACCACATCACGCTTCGTTACACCGATAACGGTACCCTCTACGATCTCACCCTCGGCCACGTTCGACATGGTCTTGTCGTAAGCCTCGGCAATCGTCTCCTTGGACTGGTTGTAAAGGCCAAGGTCATTCTCGAACGCATTCCAATCGAAATTCTCGTTCATTACGTTTTTGTTCTCCATTGCGGAAAAATTTTGCGATACAATCGCTCGTTAAAAGGTTAATAATAAATTATTTAGCCTCACGCGTAGGTGCGTAAGGACTGCAAAGGTACAACTTTTTTTCGGTTTTCCAACTTTTTCTTCGGGGAAATTGGTTGCGTGGGGCATTGCCCGATGTGCTGCTCCCGATTTTGAGATTGGCACGCGAGTTGCGTTAGCCGTGAAGCAGTAAACCAAATCCATTGAATGCAATGAAAAAGATCTTACTTTCGTTTGCCGTATTGGCGGCATTTGTCTCCTGGGTGGGGTGCTCGAAACCCAAGGCGTGGAGCCCCGAGGAGCGCAAGGCGGTGCGCAGAGCTTTGAACGAGTATCGCCAAATGATCTATCTGGAGGATCTCTCCGAGGCCGAATTCGGGCTCTTTGCCGACGATGTAACCGGCTCACTGGAGGGTACTTACCCGATCTATGCCGAGTTTGTGGAGATGCCCGGGGTGGACGACACGGTGGAGATGGTGGTCATCACGGCCATCGTCGAGGAGCTCAATGCCGATGCCCGCAACATGCGCCACCTCTATCCCTACAACTATTTGGTGGGGCAGGGAATCCTCCCCACGGGGCTTACGCACGACCAGCTCAAGAGCTTCTACACCTGCTTGGCCAACCGCGTGAACACCACCTTCCGCACCATGGAAAACTTCTTTGAGGCGATCTTGGCCGACACCACCTCCCATTCGCGCATCGCCCAACTTGAGGCCCAGTGCGCCAACGAACTCTTCGGTTGGACGGTTACCATCACCGAGATCATCGAGGAGTAGCCTGCAATAGCGATCCAACTTGCTGAAAATCACCCGTTGCCTTGTGCGGTGGGTGATTTTTTTCGGTTCCGTCGGTGTTGACACCCTTCGGTGTGTTGCCTTTTTCGGAAATTTGTGTTACATTTGTGGTTGATTTCCAATCAACACAGAAACACTGATCCCAAACGTAACATGGAATTGAATCAACTCCTCTTTGACCGCTACCGCCTGAAGGCCTCCATCGGACGCGGCTCTTTTGGTGAGGTATGGTTGGCCTACGACGAGGTGGCCGATTTGGATGTGGCCGTAAAGATCTATGTGGCCCTTGATAGCTATGGTATCGAGGAGTTTCGCAAGGAGTTTAAGGGGGTTCACGACCTGATCCACCAAAACATCCTTCGCCCCGAGCACTTTGCCGTGGCCGACTCCTGCCCCTTCTTGGTGATGCCCCTCTGCACGGGCTCCGTGGAGCGCCGTATCGGAAAGATGACCGAGCGGGAGGTGTGGCAACTCATGCGCGATGTGGGGGCGGGCCTCGCCTACCTCCACCATAAGGAGATCATCCACCGCGACATCAAACCCGACAATATCTTGCTGAATCGGGAGGGTAGTTTCCTGATCTCCGACTTCGGGATCTCCACCCAACTGCGCTCTACACTGATGCGTAGCTCGAAAGGGCAACACCAAAACCTTTCGGGCACCATCCCCTATATGGCCCCCGAACTCTTCACCAAGCGCCCCTTGGCCGTCAAGGCCACCGACATCTGGGCCTTGGGCGTTACGCTCTATGAGGTCTTGGAGGGGGAGCTCCCCTTCTTCGGTCAAGGCGGCGGCATGCTCAACCACGGGGCCGCCATCCCCCAGCCGGGTGAGCAGTGGAGCCCAACCCTCAGGGATACCGTTGAGGCCTGCTTGGCCCTCGAACCCTGGAAACGCCCCACGGCCGAGGAGCTTGCGACCTATGCCGAGGCGCAGTTGAAAGGCCTCGTGGCTCCCATGCCGTGGTTGGAGCGGGCGGGGGTAAAGGAGGAGCCCGAGCCCGAGCCGGAGCCTGAGCCTGAGCCGGAGAAGACTGAGAAGACTGAGAATGCTGAGAAGACTGAGAAAGTGACCTTAAAATACCCTCCTCAGGATTCCCAGAACTCCCAGGATTCCCAGGAATCCCAGGATCCCCAGGACTCCCAGGACTCCCAGGATTCCCAAAACACCCCCAAAAGCCGCACCCCCCTTTGGTTGGGCCTTGCCCTCTTGGCCGTGGTGCTCCTTTCGATCTTCGGCATAAGGGGCTGCAACGACTACCGTGCCCGCATGGCCGAGAAACAGCGTATCGCCGATAGTTTGGCCCATGTGGAGCAAATTAGGCAAGATAGTATTGACCGCGCCAAGCGCGAGGCCGACAGCCTGGCCCAAGCAGCCCGCGAAAAGGCCCGCCAAGACAGCATCGCCCGCGCCGAGCGCGAGGCCTTCGAACGCGCCCGTCATGAGACCGTCAATGGGCTTTCGGTTACCTGGGGATCGAACGTAACCAACGAGCAAAAGAGCGTGTTGCGCGACCTGATCAACAATATGGTCTATGTGGCAGGAGGCTCTTTTAGGATGGGATCAAATGATTCGGATGCCGATAGCGATGAAAGTCCGGTACACTCCGTAACACTTTCGAGTTACCGCATCGGGCGTTATGAGGTTACCCAACAGGAGTGGCAAACGGTAATGGGAAGTAATCCCTCCAACTGGAAAGGATCAGATCTTCCGGTTGAGAGGATCAGTTACAACGATTGTTTGGATTTTGTGAAGGCCCTGAAACGGATGACCGGCCTGAGCTTCCGATTGCCCACCGAAGCCGAGTGGGAGTTTGCGGCCCGCGGCAGAAATAGTTCGCAAGGCTATAAGTATAGCGGTAGCAACTCAATCGGGACGGTGGCATGGTATGATGGGAATAGTGGCAACTGCACCCATCCTGTCGGCCAAAAATCGCCCAACGAATTGGGTCTTTATGATATGAGTGGCAATGTTTGGGAGTGGTGCCACGATTGCTACGGTGGATATGGCTCGACCTCCTTAAGCAACCCGAAAGGGCCGAGTTCGGGCTCTGGCCGCGTGCTCCGTGGTGGTAGTTGGGACTCCGACGCGGGGTACTGCCGTGTTGCGCGTCGCGACGACGGCGCGCCTGAGGGCAGGTGCCGCAGCTTCGGAGTGCGCCTTGCTCTCTGAGTTTATAACCGATGCTTTCCACTCAGCCGTTTGTAAGCAAATCGGCCTCGAAAAATGGATGAACAAGGGGCCCGTCGGAGCGGGCCGCCGGTTCATCCACATGTCGAGGCCGTAAAAAAATAGTTTGAAGATGCAGATAAAAATCTTTACAATTCCGGCACTTGCAGCAAAAGACCCGACTGACGAATTGAATACCTTTCTGCGTTCTAACCGTGTTTTGGAGATAAAGAAAGAGTTTGTCAATGGTGATAATGGGGCATTTTGGGCAATATGTGTTACCTATCTGCCGACTGTGGCCTCATCCCCAACTCCTGTGCTTGGAGGGCGGAAAGAGAAGGTGGATTATCGTCAAGTCCTGCCTGAGGAAGAGTTTGTCCGTTTTTGTGAATTGCGAAAAATAAGGAAAAAACAAGCCGAAGATGATGGAGTTCCTCCCTTTGCCGTCTTTACAGATGCGGAATTGGCCGAGATTGCGCGAATGAATCCTCCAACGCCGTCAGGAATGAAAAAGATAACCGGAATAGGAGAGAAGAAAGTCGCGCGTTATGGCGCGGAAATGTGTCGAATCTATCAGGAGAATATAAATATCGCCGGCAATGAAAAGGGTGGGCAACCTGATGGAGAGGATATGTGAGTTGGAAAATATTGTCTTGGCGGCCCATAAGGCGTTTCGCGGGAAACGAGACAAGGCGCAGGTGAGAGATTTCTCGGCCAATTTTACCGATAATATTCAGCAATTGCACTCCGAACTCCTTTCCGGAGAGATTCAGGTGGGGAATTATCACTATTTTAAAATATTTGATCCCAAGGAGCGATTAATATGCGCGGCACCAATCAAAGAGCGAATCCTTCATCACGCTATCATGAATATTTGCCACCCTTATTTTGATCGGAGATTGATATATGATACCTATGCTACACGCCCGCAAAAGGGCGTTTACCAGGCATTAGAGCGAGTGAAACGAAAAATGGAAGCTAAAAAATATTTCGCAAAACTCGATGTCAGAAAATATTATGATAGTATTGATCATGAGATTCTTAAAAAACAATTGCGGCGCATTTTTAAGGATGAGAAATTACTAAATCTATTCGATCGGATTATTGATAGCTATGCAGTTACCCCGGGGAAAGGACTCCCTATAGGGAACCTTACCAGCCAGTACTTCGCTAATATATATCTTTCAGACCTGGATCATTATATGAAAGAGGATGTGGGGGTGCCTACTTATGTAAGGTATATGGATGATGTCCTTCTGCTTGGCGATTCAGTTGCCGAAATCAAAGATTGTGCTGATAAATTTGTAGCGTATGCTTCTGCTCGTTTATCCTTGACAATTAAACCTCCTTTAATTGGTCTTTGTCGGGAGGGCGTTGGCTTCTTGGGGTATAAGGTACAACCCTCTGTACTTTATCTAAATGGAAGAAGTAAAAGACGTTATCGTCATAAATTGTTAGGGTTGGAACGAGCAAGAACAATGGGGGTGCTTGCGGATCAAGAATATGGACGGAAGATAACCCCATTGGTTGCGTTTACTCGGCATGCGCAGGCTTTATATTTTCGCCAATCTTGTATGAAACTAATAAGGGTAGTGTCGTAAGAGGCTCTAACCGCGTGCTCCGTGGTGGTAGTTGGAACAACAACGCGAGGAACTGCCGTGTTACGAATCGCAACAACAACACGCCTGAGAACAGGAACAACAACAACGGAGTGCGCCTTGCTCTCTGAGCTTACAAACGGTAGAGTGTGGATGCATCAAGGTTGTAAACAGATACTATCCTGCAGGGGAAATTGACCTGCAAAACCGTCTCTATTATGAGAGAGGATGCGGCAGGCGTTGGTAATCAATGGTTTGGTGAAGGCACTTGCGCCGCTTTTCACAGCCTCCGCCGCTCGAACTTGTCGAGGGCGGAGGCTGTTGGTTTTGCGTGGGTAGTGCCGCGGCTGCCGCGGGGTGCGAGAAATGGGAGTTATGAGAATAATGGGGAGTGATGGGAGGCCCGGGATGAATTCCAAAACAAAGCGGGTTGCACAGCATGGTGCAACCCGCTTTGCTAAGTGCAGCGATCGGTTAGGCCCAGAGGGGCGAGGGGTAGTCGCCGGCCTCGATCATCTTGGCGATACGCTCCATCAAGGGGGCGCGGTCGGCCTGGTAGGTAACGCCGAACCAGCGGGCCGAGGAGTGCAGCACGCGTACCGTGGCTATGCCATCCGCGATCAGGCGGTTGACCATCGAGGGCATGTAGCACTCCGACTTGAGTTCGTGGCCGCGCTCACGCAGGAACTCCTTGAAGAAGGCCTCCGAGTGGACAAAGTAGTCGGGCGTGAAGCCAAAGAGGTTCATCGAGACGGGGGTATCCTCGGCCAAGGCCTCATCCTCGCCGTTGTCGTGGAAGACGATGCGGCCGTCGGCCACGCGCTCGATCTTCGTGCGCTCGACCATCCCCGAGAGCATCCCCTCGGGCGATACGGTGCAGACACCGCGCGACACGGTGCCATTCTCCGAGAGGGTCTTCGAGAGCTCGTAGGCCACCATGCAGTAGCGGTTCTCGGTATCGACCACCCGGCGCAGGAAGTCGGCCATCACACGGAAGGCGTCGGCGCCGTAGAAGTCGTCGGCATTGATCACGGCAAAGGGCTCGCGGATCACCTCTGCGGCCATCATCACGGCGTGATTCGTGCCCCAGGGCTTCTCTCGCCCCTCGGGCAGCGTAAAGCCCTCGGGCAGGCGGTCGAGCTCCTGGTAGACATACTCCACGGCGATACGGCCGCCAAAGTGCTCCTCGCTGAAGAGCTCGCGGAACTCCTTGCCGAAGCTCTCGCGGATCACAAAGACCACCTTGCCGAAACCGGCACGAATGGCATCATAGATCGAGTAGTCGATAATGGCCTCGCGGTTGGGGCCTACGCCATCCATCTGCTTGAGCGAACCGTAACGCGAACCCATTCCGGCAGCCAAGACCAACAAAGTAGGTTTTACTTCCATAGGCTATATTCTTCGTTTTGAGGCGGCAAAGGTAGCGATAAGGGGCTAAAAATCCAAATTCCCGCCACGCTTTGTCAATAAGTTTGCTCCAACGCCCGTTTTTTTATACCTTTGCATGGATTTACTTGATGTTTGAGAAGATGAACCTTTTTCAAAAGATATTTCATTGGGGGAGCGAGCTGCTGCGTAAGCGCCGCCTCTCGATGCAGCATGCCGCCTCGGGTGAGGAGGAGGGCCACCTGCATATCTCGCCCGCCGGGCTGCTCTCGGCCCTCCTTGCGTTGGTGTTGATCCTCTTTTTTTTGATCCTTACACTGGTGGCCTACACCCCGATCTTGGAGTTCCTGCCCGGCTACCGCACCGAGGCTACACGTTCGCGCGAGGATTTGGTGAGCAACATCATGCGTCTGGATTCGATGGAGCGCGTGATGGAGGATATGCTCACCTATTACGAGAATGTCTCGCTCGTCTTAGATGGGCGTTCGCCGGTGGTGCGGAGCATCACCGATTTGGACTCCACGCGGATTGACAAGACCCTGGTGTTGCCCAACGAGGCCGACTCGCTGCTGCGTGCCCAGATGGAGGGCGAGGGTAGCTACTCGCTCAATCAGGGGAGCACACGCCGCTCGGTGCGTGAGGCGATCGAGATGATTGTCCCCGTCAATGGGATCATCACCCGCCACTTTGACCTGAAGGAGCAACACTTCGGGGTGCAGATGGCGGCTGAGGCCGAGGCCGAGGTGGCCGCCGTGGATGAGGGAACTGTGCTTCTCACGCTCTGGAGCCCCGACAGCGGCTTCTTGGTGGAAATTCAGCATGCCAACAACCTGCTCTCGATCTACAAACAGCTCGGGCAGACGAGCGTAAGGGTGGGCCAGCGGGTGCGCCGCGGTGAGTTGATCGGTACGGCGGGCGATGCCTCCAAGGCCGAGGGTAGCCCCTTTGAATTTGAACTTTGGAACAACGGCAAGGCGGTCGATCCCGAGTCCTACATCGTATTCTAAACCATGAGAGAGAGAATAGCCCTATTGGGTTCGACCGGCTCGATCGGCGAACAGACCCTCGATATTCTGCGCGAGAATCCCGAGCGCTTCCGCCTGACCACGCTGACGGCCCATCACAACTGGCAACGTCTGGCTGAGCAGGCCTTGGAGATGAGGGCCGAGCGGGTGGTGATTGCTCATAAGGAGCACTATGCCGCCCTGAAAGAGGCCCTGAAGGGGCAGCCGATTGCCGTGGAGGCGGGTGCGGAGGCCGTGGCCGAAGCTGCGGCCGCAGCCGAGGTGGACAAGGTGGTCAATGCCTTGGTCGGGTATGCCGGCCTTCACCCCACGGTGCGTGCCTTGGAGGCGGGTAAACAGCTCGCCCTGGCCAATAAGGAGTCGTTGGTGGTGGGCGGCGAGTATGTGATGCAGTTGGCCCGCAAGCAGGGGCGCGAGATCCTGCCGATCGACTCGGAGCACTCGGCCATCTTCCAGTGTCTGATGGGGGAACACTCGCCCATCAGGCGCCTGATCATCACCTGCTCGGGGGGTGCGTTGCGCGATCTGCCGCGTGAGCAACTGGCCGAGGTAACCCCCGAACAGGCGCTGCGCCACCCGCAGTGGCAGATGGGGGCAAAGATCACGATCGACTCTTCGACCTTGGTCAACAAGGGCTTTGAGGTGATCGAGGCCCACTGGCTCTTTGGTACTCCGGCCGAGCAGATCGACGTGGTGATCCATCCGCAGTCGATCATCCACTCGATGGTCGAGTTCGATGACGGTGCCATCAAAGCACAACTCGGCACTCCCGATATGCACATGCCCATCAGCTTAGCGCTGCTCTATCCCGACCGCGCATCGCGCCCCATGGAGCACTTCTCCTTTATGGAGCACCCTACGCTCACCTTCTCGGCCGTGGATCATGAAAAGTATCCGGCCCTCGGGATCGCCTACGAGTGCCTGCGACGCGGGGGTAGTGCCGCCTGCACGATGAACGGAGCCAACGAGGTGGCCGTGGCCGCCTTCTTGGGCCATCAATGCCGCTATACCGATATTGTGGGAGCCATCCGCTATGCCCTGGATCGGGCTGCATGGATTGCCCATCCCACCCTGGAGGAGTATGCCGAGGCCGACCGCGAGGCTCGCGCTTTGGCCCGCGCCTATCTGAAATGTTAAAAATCATACACTATGGATATTCTGATTAAAATCGTACAATTTTTTCTCTGCTTCACCATTCTGATCGGCCTGCACGAGTTCGGGCACTTCATCATGGCCCGTATCTTCCGTATCCGGGTCGAGAAGTTCTATATCTTCTTCGACCCCTGGTTCTCGCTCTTCAAGTTCCGCCGGGGCGATACGGAGTATGGCATGGGGTGGATTCCGTTGGGCGGCTATGTGAAGATCGCCGGCATGATCGACGAGTCGATGGATACCGAGCAGATGAAACAGCCTGAACAGCCTTGGGAGTTTCGATCCAAGCCCGCCTGGCAGCGCTTTTTGGTGATGATCGCCGGTGTGGTGATGAATGTGGTGCTGGCCGTGGTGATCTACTGCGGTATCAGCTACACCTGGGGCGAGAGCTACATCTCGAACGAGGATATGGTCTGGGGTTACAACTTCAACGAGGAGGCCGAGGGGCTCGGTTTTCGTGATGGCGACCGCCTCTTGAGTATCGACGGTGAAGAGATCGACAACATGGCCCTGATCACCACGCGCCTGTTGATTACCGATAGTGAGCGTGCGATCGAGGTGCTGCGCGACGGGGCTCCGCACACCTTTACGATCCCCTTCGAAGAGCTTGTGGCACTGCGCAAGAGCGAGGACTTGAAGAGCTTTTGCACCCCCATCATCCCCTTTATTGTCGACAGTATCTCCTATCCCGAGGCGCGTGAGCGGGGCCTCTGCGTGGGCGACCGCGTGGTGGGTGTCGGGGAGTTGATGAGTGACGATGCTGCCCTGTTGTCGGCCGAGTTAAAGCTGCATAAGAGCGATTCGGCCCGCCTCCGGGTGTCGCGCGGCGAGGAGCAGCTGGAGCTCACCCTGCCCGTGGACAGCACAGGCCGCATCGGTATTCTGCTCAAGCCGCTGCCCATCCGTACGCAGGAGTACACCTTCTGGCAGTCGATCCCGGCGGGCATTAACCGCTGTGGCCGTGTGGTAAGTTCCTATTGGGAGCAGCTCAAGCTGATCGTACAGCCCAAGACCGAGATGTATAAGGAGCTTGGCGGCTTTATCGCCATCGGCAGTATCTTCTCCACGGAGTGGAATTGGCTCGACTTCTGGGTCAAGACCGCCTTCCTCTCAATCATCCTGGCCATCATGAATATCCTCCCTATTCCGGGATTGGATGGCGGACACGCCCTCTTTACCCTCTGGGAGATCATCACGGGGCGTAAGGTGAGTGAACGCGTGCTGGAGATTGCCCAGTATATCGGTCTGGCCCTGTTGTTGGCCCTGCTGCTCTACGCCAACGGCAACGACATCTACCGCTTCTTTATTCGCTAACCCTATGGCAGCCAAGCAGAAAACGGCCTACTTTTGTAAGGAGTGCGGCTTCGAGGCCCCCAAGTGGCTGGGGCGTTGCCCCGCTTGTGGGGAGTGGAACACCTTTACCGAGCAGGTGATCTCCAAGGGGAGCCCTTCAGCGGAGATCGTCGCCTTGGCCGGTGCCGAAAATTCGCCCCCCCCTCAACCCATTACCCAAATCCGCAAACGTGAAACCCGTCGCATTGACACCGGTAATAGCGAGGTGAACCGTGTGCTGGGCGGGGGCTTGGTGCCCGGGTCGCTGATCCTGCTGGGTGGAGAGCCCGGTATCGGCAAGTCGACCCTCTCGCTTCAAATAGCCCTCACTGACAACGGCCTCAAGACCCTCTATGTGTCGGGTGAGGAGTCGGCTGAGCAGATCAAGATGCGGGCCGACCGCCTTGGAATCCATAATGAGCAGTGTTTGATCTACACCGAGACGCAGGTGGAGCAGATCGCCCGTCAGATCCAGGCCGAGCGACCCGATCTGGTGATCATCGACTCGATCCAGACCATCTCGACCGAAACAGTCGACACCTCGGCCGGCAGCATCTCGCAGATCCGTGAATCGGCCTCCCTGCTGCTGAAGGTGGCCAAGACTACCTCCACCTCGATCTTCATCATTGGGCACATCACCAAGGATGGGGCTATCGCCGGCCCCAAGGTATTGGAACATATCGTGGATGTGGTCTTGCAGTTCGAGGGCGACAACAACCAGATTTACCGCATCCTGCGCGGCAATAAGAACCGCTTTGGCGCCACCTTCGAGATCGGGGTCTTTGAGATGCATGACCAGGGGCTAAGCACGGTGGAAAACCCCTCCGAGATCCTGCTCACCCACTACGACGAGCCCCTGAGCGGTATTGCTGTCGGGGCCTCGGTGGATGGCATCCGTCCCTACCTGATCGAGGTGCAGGCATTGGTCAGCTCGGCAGCCTATGGTACCCCGCAACGCTCGGCTACGGGTTACGACTCGCGCCGTATGAATATGCTCCTGGCCGTCTTGGAGAAGCGTGTCGGGATGAAGATGTTTCAAAAGGATGTATTTC
Source organism: uncultured Alistipes sp. (assembly GCA_964600455.1). Taxonomy (GTDB): domain Bacteria; phylum Bacteroidota; class Bacteroidia; order Bacteroidales; family Rikenellaceae; genus Alistipes. The sequence continues at coordinate 11,149 of CAZRJU010000006.1, forward strand.
TGAACTTTGCGGGAGGATTTAAGGTGGCCGATCCGGGGCTCGATCTCTCGGTGCTCTCGGCTGTGGTCTCCTCCTACTACGACCGCGCCATCGAAGCGGGAGTTTGTTGTGCCGGCGAGATCGGTCTCTCGGGTGAGGTGCGTCCCGCCTCCCGCTCCGAGCAGCGTATCAGCGAGGCGGCCCGTTTGGGCTTCCGCCGCATCATCGTATCGGACTTCCTGCCCCGCACACTCAAGTACCCGAAGGGGATCGAGGTGGTGCGTATCAGCCGCATCGACCAGTTGCCCCGCGCCCTCTTCACGCAAGATTAGTCTCTCCTCCGCCCAAAACGGCAGATTTGTTGCAGGAGTCCCCATAAAGTTTTCCTGCCATGCCAAAAAAAGTCGTTATTTTGGGCGGTGTGGGCCTTGTTGGCAGCCACCTTGCCCGACGTATTCTCGATCAGGGAGAGATCGTCTATGTGGTCGATACCCGAGAACTCTGCTCCTCTCCGCTGCTTCATGCCATGGAGCAGTTGGAGAATTTTCACTATGTGCATCACAACATCGTCGCCCCCTTTACGATCCGTTGCGACGAGATCTACAACCTCTGTGCTCCTACCCGCCTGAGCTACGACAAGCAGCCGCCGGTCGAGGCCCTCAAGATCTATCTTCAGGGGGCATTCAATACTTTGGAGAATGCGCGTTCGGAGTTCTCAAAGGTGCTCTACGCCTCCTCGTCGATGATCTACTCCCCGTCGCGTGAGCTTGACTTTGACCCCGCCTGCGAACAGGCTCTCACAGCCGAGGGGGTGCGGGGTGCCGAGGCCATTCATCGTGCCTATTTTAGCGAGTATGGGATCGACTGCCGTATCGCCCGCCTCTTTAATCTCTATGGCAGCGGCGGCGATCTGAACGAACGGCGCGTGGTGATGCGTATGGTTGTCTCGGCCCTGCAAGGGCGCGATATTACGATCTATGGCAGCGGGGAGCAGGTGCGCAGCTTTCTTTGGGTGGAGGATGCCGTCGAGGGGCTCCTCCGACTGATGCAGGCACCGGCGGCCCATGCGCCTTTGACGGTCGATTTGGGGGGACGTGAGGAGATCACGATTCGTATGTTGGCCGAGAAGATCATCTCCCTGACGGGGAGCCGCTCGAAGATTCAGCACATTGAGAGCCGCCACAGCGAAGTAAAACGCCGTCTGCCCAACCTCCAAACAGCTCAACGCGAATTGCGCTGGCAACCCACAACCACCTTGGGCGAGGGGCTGAAGCGGCTCATCGAGTATGTCGAACGGGAACTCTCGGCCTTTGCGCATGGCAGCCGAAGTTGGATCGAGATCTATGGATAATGCGGAAGGGTGGAGGCTCACTCCCCAAAGAGGGCTTGGAGCTCTCTTTGCACCGCCTCTCCAAGCGGGGTTGCGGGCAGCAGTTCCCACTCGAGGTGGCCATAGTGCATCTCAAAGAGAGAGATAAGGGCCGAGCGCAGGGAGGGTTCGTCGCCCAATAAAGGGAGGCGTTGGCACAACAGCCTCCGCAACGGGGCGTCAAGGGGTCCCTTCACCCGCGCCAAGGTCATCAAAACCAGGTAGCTGTGGTCGCTCTTCTCTGCCTGGAGCCATCGTTCGCAAAAGGCCTCCAAAAGCGGCTCCTCCATACGGCTCAAAAGACGGAAAGCCAACTCGTCGTAGAGTTCCCGGGTCGGCATCGGGGGATTGATCCACTCCTCCAACTCCTCGAGCGAGAGGGCTTCCGGGTCGGCTAAATGGATGGCCACCATGCGCAGTTCGCGCACCTGTTGCTCATAGAGAAAGCGGGCAAAGGGGTGGTCGGTAGGCTCGTTATGGGCGATCTGTCGAATGGTCGGGATGCTCACCCCGTAGTTCATCACCCCCTTCACACCGGCCTGCTCCATTCGCTCCACCACAGCACCGTTCATCTCGCGTCCGAGCCGCCCCATCAGGGCCGCCATGCGTGAAGTATGTTGCCGAGGCTCCTGCATGGTTACTTCTTACGCGGCACGGCCACATATACCGTGCGTCCATAGGCATAGATCGGAAGGACAACACTCCCCAACTCCCGACCGGCATGCTGAACACGGCAGGTCGAGGGGGCCGCTACGCGGCATGCAACACGCTCCACCTTGGGGAGCGCCTCCTCCACGGCAAGGGGCTCGCCGGGCTCAATCTCCAAGAGGATAATTTCGCCTGAGAAGTCGTCGGCCGATACGATACCCGCCTCTTCGCTAAAGCGGCAGAGGATATATTGCTTCTGCTCGGCCGTGGGCGAGAGCTCGAAACGGTGGGTGATGCTCTTTCGGGTATGGCGCCCTAAGAAGAGGCTCAAAAGCTCCTGCTCCTGCTGATCAATAGCCTCGAGAGCTGTTTGAAGGCCTGCACCGAAGACATGCTCACCGGCCTCTCCCGTGATGAGGTCGAGGCGGTTGCGGCGCAACTGAAAAATGCGGGCAGCGGCCTGGCGGGCAGCCTCCTCGGCCGTGGGAGCCGTAAGGTCGAGGCGATCCACCGACAAGGCGGCAAAACCCTCCTCGGGGCGCATGTACTCCACCTCCTCTTGTTGTGCTGCAGGCAGTACCGTTGCGATGGCCGAGGCCGGATCGCAGAGGGCCACACGAGCCGAGGCGAGGTGATAGGTCGACTTGTCGGAGAGCGGGGCACGCAGCCCCAGATATTTCAAGGCATAGCGGGCATAGGGGCCGGCCACAACCGTTTCGTGGCAGACCTCCAGATCCACAGCCAAGGTGGTTTGTGGCAGGTTGTAGCGGGGGCCATCGGCACCCTCCACCAATCCCATTACCTCGATATAACGGCTCTGGGCCGAGAGATTCAGGGCTCCGCCGAGCAGGGCAAGAAGCAGGAGAAGATGTTTCATTGTGCGCATATTTAAGCGTTAGCGTTCTACAAAGGTAGGATTATTTTGCCGAGAATCAAAATTTCAGGTAGAAGTCGCTCACCAAACGACGATAGGCCTCCGTGTAGTGTTCCGGAGCCTCCTGGATGATCAACTCCTCCCGCAAGGACTCTTTGGGCTCCTTGCGCGAAAAGAGCAACAGCGAGCGACGGGCCCCACGTTTGGGGGTTGTGGCCACATCGCAGCGGCGCTCCAGCCAGAGTTCGAGCGAGGCCAGGCGGCAGAAACGGTCGGCTTCGGCCGTAGGGAGGATCAGGGCAAAGCGGCCGTGAGGAGCCAACAGCCGCATTACGGCCGATAGCAGGGCCGTAAAGGGGAGGGTGTCGGTATGGCGGGCCATGGTGCGTGAGGGGTCGGGCGAGTGGAGCGACTCCTCGAAGAAGGGAGGATTGGAGAAGATCAGATCGAAGGGGGCCGCCTCGAAGTGCTGTACAGCCCCTTGACGGGTGTGAATCCTTTTGCCCCAGGGTGAACGGTCGGCGTTCTCGCGGGCTTGTCGGGTACACTCCTCCAGCAGGTCAAGGGCCGTAATCTCTGCCTCGGGGGCCCGTTGGGCAGCCATCAGGGCGATCAGCCCCGTACCCGTACCGATGTCGAGCAGACGCCGATCCTCTTTTCGGATCGGCATCCAGGCACCGAGCAGCACTCCGTCGGTACCGACCTTCATGGCGCAGTGCTCCTGCTCTATGCCGAATTGTTTGAAACGAAAGCCCCCCATAATGTCCCTAAGGTTGTTGCTTGCAACAACGCTCCTCCACGATCTCGCCATCGCGCATCACGATTTGGCGATCGGCCCGGCGGGCCAACTCCTCGTCGTGGGTAACCAGCAGGATTGTCTGCCCCAACTTCTCGCGTAGCATGAAGAAGAGGTTGTGGATCTCCTCGCGGTTTTTCGAGTCGAGATTGCCCGAGGGTTCGTCGGCTAAGAGAATGGCGGGCGAGTTGATCAGCGCGCGGGCAATAGCTACACGCTGCTGTTCACCCCCCGAGAGTTGGCTCGGCTTGTGGTCGCGGCGCTCCTCGAGCCCCACCATGCGCAACAACTCGTCGGCACGGCGGGAGGCCTCCTGGCGAGAGGCTCCTCCGATCAGCGCCGGCAGGAGGATGTTTTCGTGGGCCGAGAATTCGGGTAGCAGGTGGTGGAACTGGAAGACAAAGCCGATCTTTTGGTTGCGGAAGCGTGAGAGGGCTCGATCGCCCAGCTTCGAGAGCTCCACACCGTCGATCCAAAGCTCCCCGCTGTCCGGTTCGGAGAGGGTGCCCAGGATCTGCAGCAGGGTGGTTTTGCCGGCACCGCTGGCCCCGACAATCGAGAGAATCTCCCCACGGTGTACCTCCAACGATACCCCTTTGAGAACCTCCAATTGCCCAAATCGTTTACGTAGTTCGAGAGCCTTTATCATAGGTTTGCGTCTTGATAGATTGCATGAATACGGCAGAGGTCGACCGCCTCCCTCACATCGTGGGCCCGCAGGAGCCGTGCTCCCTGCCGCAGGGCCTCCCAGTGGAGGGCCGAGGTGCCACACAAGGCCTCCTCGGGGGTGGCGTTGATCGCCTTGTAGATCATCGACTTGCGCGAAAGAGCTGCCAGTACGGGAGCCCCTAAGGCAACCAGTCGGTGCAGCTGCCCCAAAAGGCGGTAGTTCTGCTCCAGGCTCTTGGCAAAGCCGAAGCCCGGGTCGAGAATCACCTGCCGAATACCCGCCTTGCGCAGGGCGTGCAGGCGCTCCGAGAGTACACCTACAACCTCCTCCACCGGATCGTCGTAGGAGGTCAGCTGCTGCATGGTTTGGGCGTTGCCGCGCATGTGCATCGCCACATAGGGCAGACCATATTCGGCTGCAAGGGCAACCAACTCGGGATCGCGTTCACCGCCCGTGATGTCGTTGATGCAGAGCGGGCCGAACTCCTCGACCAGGGGGCGGGCAACCGCGCTGCGGAAAGTGTCGATCGAGACCGGCAACTCGGGAGCCTCCCGCCTGACCACCTCTAAGGCCGTGGCCACGCGTCTTAGCTCCTCCTGAGGGGTGGGCTCTTCGGCCCCGGGGCGGGTGGAGCACCCCCCAATATCGACCATATAGGCCCCCTCGCGCACCACCTGGCGGATACGGCGAGCGATCTGTTCACGCTCCTCGGTGCGGGAGGCTGCATAGAAAGAGTCGGGCGTGGCATTCAGGATGGCCATCACCCGCGGAGTACTCAAGTCCAACTCAAAGGGGCTTTTCTGCATGGCGTAAGCGTTTATCCAGGGCCGCTACTTCGGCGGCTGTATCCTCCTTTATGATATTGACCAGCACCCGATCGGCCCGTGAGGCGAGCTCCTCGTCGCTCATCTGGGCAGCCATGCGGGCCTTTACGGCCTCGGCCGTGGCTCCGTCGCGCAGCATCGTGCGCTCCAAGCGCAGCGATTCGGGGGCTACAACGGCCAGGGTATAGTCCACCTCCTGTTCAAAGCCGGCCGAAAAGAGGATGGCGCTCTCCAGGAGCAGATAGGGGGCCTCCTGCTCGGCTGCCCAACGGCGGAAATCGGCCCGCACGGCCGGGTGTACCAGGGCGTTGAGCGCGGCCAATGCCTCCTTATCGGCAAAGACAATCCGGGCCAGATAAGGGCGGTTGAGCCCCTCGTCGGTGTAGCTCTCCTCGCCAAAGCGGGCGATGATTCCTTCGCGCAGGGCAGGATCCTCGGCCATCAACCGCTTGGCCCGCTCGTCGGCCTCGTAGCAGGGAATCCCCAACGCGGAAAACAAGTGGCAAACCGTCGATTTGCCGCTTCCTATACCCCCTGTAACGCCTAATTTAATCATTGCTCTTGGGCTTGGGAATTTCGGGAATCGAGCCGATGGATACCACCTTCACGTCGCTGAATCGAACCGCTATGGCATTGAGCATCGACTGTTGATCAATGATGAGCATCCCCTCGTGGCCCTCCTCGCGCGAACGCTTGTACTTGAGCTCCGAGAGGGGAATGCGTACCGTTTTGCCGAAGTTGGTGTGGTAGCCCACCAGGTTGGTCCCGATACCCTCGAAGATGCAGGTAACCTTATACTTCTCCCCATCGGTGTTCACCTTCACAGTATACTCGGTGGTGTAGGTGTAGCTTAGCTTGGCAATATACCAAAGGATAAAGGAGGCCACCAGCATTATCAAAAAGATGGGCGATACATAGCGGCGCAACCAGGAAATAAGCGTATCGATCATAACGGTTCTCTGGGTTTTGTTTTTGTTGTTTCTCTCCTAAAGCACAAAGATAGTGAAAATTCAAAATTAAGCAAAAAAGAAACTTGGCTTTTCTGCGGCTGCGCCTCGGCAAAACGGGCAAGTCTGCTCCGCACTTGCAGCAATACAAACAAAAAACGGTCGAACCGAAATTCAACCGTTCAGGTAGCGGGAGGAGGACTCGAACCTCCGACCTCCGGGTTATGAGCCCGACGAGCTGCCAACTGCTCTATCCCGCGATGTATCTTTACTTGCGTTAAGAAGTGTCGCTTTTGACGTTGCAAAGATAATACAAATATTTCGTATTGCCAAATAAAATTTTTAAAAAAATCTCCGATTGGTCATTCAACTTCTTGAAAGCCAGCGTGTAAAATTCTGGAATTTTATTTGACTAACGCTTCTCGTAGCGCTCGAAGGTGAAGGGGTGGGGGTAGTTGGCACCACCGGGCAGGCTCTCGCTCTGGACAAGGCGCCAGGAGGAGTCGTCCCACTCCGGGAAACGAGTATCGCCCTCGTAGGAGTGGTGTACGCGTGTGAGGTAAAGCCGGTCGCCGCGTTGTGCTTTGGCCAAAGCCTCGGCGTAGATCTGCGCACCGCCGATGATGAAGATCTCCTCCTCGCCCTCCAGGAGCCGAAGGGCCTTCTCCAAGGAGTGAACAACGCTGCACCCCGCAATTTGGAGCCCCTCTTGACGGGTGATCACCACATTGTGGCGATTGGGCAGGGGGCGCCCCAGCGAGTCGTAGGTCTTGCGCCCCATCACCACGGGGTGGCCCGAGGTGATCGCTTTGAAGCGCTTGAGATCCTCGGAGATGTGCCACAGGAGGGCGTTCTTATCTCCGATTACGCCATTTTCGGCGACAGCAACAATGATTGATAACATACTCGTCGTGATTCCAAGTTAACTACTCCTCCACAAAGCCCGGGGCCTTGAGACGAATGTCCGATCCATCGGGGGTTACCAGGTAGCACCCCGTCTCTTCGGCCGTGATGTGGCCGATCACGTCGACCAATCCCAGACGCATTACCTGCTCCTGCATGGCTAAGGGAACGGTGAAGAGTAATTCGTGATCCTCGCCGCCGTTCAGGGCTGCCATCACCGGATCGATATGCATCTCTTCGGCCAGGGCCGAGGTTTGGCGGGCAATGGGGATGCGCTCCAGGTAGATGCGGGCCCCACACTTCGAGGCGCGGCAGAGCTGCATCAGATCACTGGCCAGGCCATCCGAGAGGTCGATCATGGCTGTCGGGAGGAGCTTCTCCTCGCGTAGCGCTTCGATGATGTCGAGGCGGGCCCGCGGCTTGAGATAGCGCTCCAGCAGGTACTCATGTCCCTTGAACTGGGGTTCGGGTTGCTCAACCTCCTTCAGAACGCGCTTCTCGCGCTCAAGCAGATGGAGCCCTAAGTAGGCGGCTCCTAAGTTTCCGGTGATGCAGATCAGGTCATTGAGCTGTGCTCCGCTGCGCTTCACCATGCGGCTCCGCTCCACGCGACCGAGTGCCGTGAGGTGAATCACCAACCCCGTGAGCGAGGGTTTCGTGTCGCCGCCCACCAGGTCAACCCCCAACTCGTTGCAGGCGATCTTTATGCCGGCATAGAGGTCGTCGAGCGCCTCGACCGAGAGCTTGGCCGACACACCGAGCGAGACCATCAACTGCTCGGGGCGGGCATTCATGGCCAGCAGGTCGCTCACGGCTACCGTTACGGCCTTGTAGCCTAAGTGGCGGAGCGGGAAGTAGGTGAGATCGAAGTCGATCCCCTCCAAGAGCATGTCTGTTGTACAGAGCAGCGCCTCCTTGCTGCCGGCCTTCACGGCGGCAGCATCGTCGCCCGTGCCCAGCAGGGTATGTTTGCTCTTGATCTCCACCCCTTGCATCAGGTGGTCTATCAGGCCAAATTCGCCCAATGTGCGAATCTCGGTGCGTCCCGTTGTCCTCTTCTCTTCTGCCATCTCGTGCTTAAATTTTTTACAAAATTACGAAAAGTGCGCCTTTTCTCAAAAAAAAAGATGTACATTTGCCCGATCAAAAAGAACAAACATGTTGAATATCGTACTTTTTGGAGCACCGGGCTGCGGTAAAGGAACCCAGGCGGTCCGCCTCAAGGAGCACTACGGCATCAACCACGTCTCGACAGGCGAGGTGATCCGCGGTGAGATTGCTCGTAATACCCCGCTGGGGCAGAGCATGAAGGATTATATTGCCCGTGGAGAGTTGGCCCCTGATCAGTTGGTTATTGATATTATCGAGAGCTATATTGAGGAGCATAAGGCCGATCCGGGCAACATCTTCGATGGTTTTCCCCGTACTACGGTGCAGGCCGAGGCCTTTGATCACCTGCTCGACAAGTTGGGTATGAAGGTGGATTTGATGGTCTATATGGATGTTCCGGAGGAGGAGCTTGTAAAGCGCATCCTGCTGCGTGGCAAGGATTCGGGCCGTGCCGACGATGCTTCGGAGGAGGTGATTCGCAACCGCATAGCAACCTACCGTGCCCAGACGGCTGTCGTGGCCGACTACTACGCCGCTCAGGGCAAGTATGCCGCCATCAACGGCCTGGGTTCGATGGATGAGGTCTTTGATCGGATTGTCGAGGTGATCGACAGCCACCGCTAATAGTGCGATATTGCAGCCGCCAAAAGAGGGGCCGTACACAATGTACGGCCCCTCTTTTTGGGGGATGGCTGTTCGGGCGGTTTATTTGTCGCGGCGGATGGTCGCTTCGCGGATCAGGCAGCCCGGGACAATGCGGTTGACACCGTCCGTGATGCGGAAGGTGGTGTAGCGCAGTGCGGCGTTGCCCTCCTTGCCCTCTTCGTCGAGCTCCTCGCCCGCCTCTAAGGCCTCGAGGGCACCGAAACGGTTATCCCAAATCATCCCCTCGATCGGCTCGATGCGGCCGATGCGTTCGTAGGTGATGGTGCCGTCGGCCTTCTCGACCTGCATCAACACGTCGAACTTCGAGCGTTTGTTGATTCCCTCCTTCAGGCCGATAGCCACCTCCACGGTGCGCTCGGCCTGGTTGATGCGTTCGATCGGGGTGTTGACCTTAAATTCGTCGTAGGAGCGTTGCAATTCCACGATCGACTTGTCAATGGCACGGGCGCAGACACGCAACATCTGCTCACTCTTCGAGCGACAGGCAAAACTGCGGCTCGAGAGGTTGCCGGCCGAGGTGGTGGTCGATCCCACATAGACCATGCGGAAGAGCGAACTGCGGTCGAAGGCTTCGCGGCGGGCGGGATCTGCGTTGGGATCTTCCGTCCAGTATTGCGACCAGAAGGTCTCGGCGATCTCGTCGTTCCACTCCAGGCGGTAGAGGTAGGAGGTGATGTTGACCTTAAAGCCATCCACCTCGCTGGCCAGGCCGCCGGCCACGTTCCCCAGATCCTCATAGGCGCTCGAGCCGCTGATGCCGGCCAGGATGCTGCCAATGCCGCGCAGAATACCCCCGGCCGTAGCCGAGCGCTCACCGTGGTCGATGTAGGTGATATCGTTGACCAACAGGAAGGTCTTGCCGATCAGTTCGGCTCCTCCGTCTCCCACACTTTGCAGGCCGCGCCCCGAGGCACGGGCCATGGCGATATCCCCCTCACTGGCATCGTAAAAGCCGCGTTCAAGCATCAGGTCGATATTCAGACCGCCCGTTTTGCGGTTGCGGTTGAACCACTTGGCCACCATCTCGCGGGCCACATCCTGGTTACTGATAAAGGCATTGATGTCGGCCAAATTCCCCTCCTCGGCTTTACGTCCTTTGCGCATCTTGCGGGCCGAGGATTCGATCGTGCGCACACTCAGGTTGTGGTTGTTGAACTTGTCGGGCGTGGGGATCGAGAGGAAGGTCTGTCGGATCTCCTCGCCATAGGGGAAGTTGGAGTGGCACAACAGCACGGAGTAGAGCGAACTGCGGTGGTAGCGGGCAATCGAACCGTCGCTTTGCAGGCCGTCGGCCGTACCACGCACCTCGCTAACCCCCTCGTAGGAGGCGTTGGCGGCGGGAGTCTGATACTCCCGACTCTCCATCTCTTCCAAGCCTCCCTTCTCTTTGATACGCTCCGAGTTGGTTGTCTGGGCCATTATGCCGGTGGCGACTCCGAGAGCCGCCACCAACATCAAGATCTGCTTCATCATTTAGGTCTCTTCAGTAGTTGATTCACCTTCGGGTTAGTTCCAGGGCCATGCATCGCGGTAGATGGTCTGCTTCTGGTTGGTACCATAGGCAATACCCACGTCTCTCCAGGCAGCTACACGTGCCATGGCCAGTTCATGTCCCTGACGGTTGTTGCGCTCCTCGATCTGGCGCAGGTAGTCGATATCCTCCTTCACGCGCTGTTTGATCTCGGCCAGGAGCTGCATAGCCTCCTCATAGCAGGAGACATCGGGCAGAATCTCAGCCAGATAGGGGGCTGCCTCGCGGGCTGCCGCAGCATCCAGACCGGCACTCCAAATGGCGCGGGCGCGGGCCAGATTGCGCAGGGCCTGATCCTCGCGGCACTTGGCGTAGATCTCGGTGGCCACCTCTACAATGCGGCTATAGCTGGGGCAGGCCTCGGGGTAGATTGAGAGGCGGAAGAGTGCCTCGTCGTATTTATAGACCCCGGCCAGCGACTGGGCAATGGCGATGATGTTGTCGCACTGGCTCTCGTAGTAGGTGATGATCTTGTGGTTCATCTGTCCAAAGAAGGCCGAGAGGGTAGGGTCGCTTCCCGAGATCTGTCTGAGGCTCTGCATGTAGGCCTTCTCGGGGCTGTTGCCCACGCCGCGCGTGTTGATCACCGTCGAGCCAAAGATCTTCTTGGCAAAGGCATCCACCACGTAGAGGTTCCACTCTACCTCCTGGCGATACTTGGTCGGGGCGCCGGGCACCACTTGCTGGTCGACGACCGTGGCGGCACAAGTAACATAAAACTGGGCAAAGTCCTCGGTTGCTCCCATGCCGTTACGCGAGGTGGCGGTGATGAGTTTCGATTCGAGGCTGTGGCGGGCCGAAGCGGGGATCGACTCGGCCTCGTCGGGCAGGTAGACCGAGATGGGGATCTGCGGCGTGCCGTTCCTCGTAGAGCTCTTTTGCGCCCACAGCGGAGAGAGGATTGCGGAGGCCATCAGGGCCGCCACAAACAGTATGATACTCTTTTTCATGCGATTCAAGGCGTTAGGTTATTTATTCCCGATCAGAAGGGTTACCTGGCCCAGACCCTGGTTCATCAGCTTGATGTTGGGAATGTTGTAGGGGGCGTTGCGCAGGTAGCGTACCAGATCACGGGCAAAGTTATTGGCAGCAATGGCGCGGCCTCGTTCGTCGTAGACGGGGATGCGTACATCGTCGAAGAGCATGTAGAGCTCGTTATCGTCCACTAAGTTGTAGCGGTTCGATACGGTGTGTTCGTAGATCCAATCCTCGATCACCTCACGAAGTTCCTTGCCATCGAACTCGGTCTCAAGATCAAGATCCAGGTCATTCTCAAAGACATTGATATGGATGGCCACGGCACGACCATTGGCGAAGAGATCGTCAAAGTGGTTTTGCAGACGGTGGCAGAACTCGTCCATGTGGGCATTTACGGCTTCGCGCAGCAGTACGGCGCTCTCCACCGTAAAGCTGGGCTCACCGGTACCTCCGGCCGAGGCCACCTCGTTGTTCGTGTAGGCATCCAACCCCTGCAGGGTGTAGGTTACCGAGCGGCGCGGGCCCACCTGGTTCACCGTCCAGGAGAGTTGCAGAATAATATCGGCCTTGGCCTGGCGGCGCAACTCCATCAGTTCGTTGCTCTGCACCGAACGACCATCGCGGGCCGTAACGGCAGCCAATTCGGTGGATTGGCGGTTGATGTTGCGCATGGCCGACTCGAGGTTTTCGAGCGGGAAGCCGCGATCGGCCATCAGGCCGTTGATGGCCGAGATAACGGGCAAGAGATCGGGATCCTTGATCATCGCAGCGCGATAGTCGGGAATATGCTCCGTAACCCCCTGGTTGTCATACTCGGTGAGGTAGCCATGCTGGTAGCACCAGTTGTCGCTTGGTACGACCATCAGGCGCGGTTTGCGTGCCTGACCAAAGCTGGTGCCGGCAATCAGACACATGCTGATAAATAAAAGAAGTCGCTTCATGGTATTTTCGTTTTGTTTTTTTCGATGGATGCTTGTTTACTGCTCGGCAGGGATGATACCCTGCTCACGTAGATAGCCCTTGAGCTCCGCGCGTTGGATGCGCAGGGTGCGGGTTACCGTGATTTGGAGTTTCCCCCGCTCCTCGAGATCGGTGCTGGAGCGGCGATCGGCCTTTGAGATGAAGGATTGGTATTCGCCCTTATCGGCAAAGAAGCCGTTGAAGAACTCCTCGAAGCGCTCTTTGGCATTGGGCGTGGTGAGCAGCGGCTCGGAGAGTTGCGGGTTGCCGGGTACCACTACGCCATTGAAGATCACCTCGTAGAGGGCATTCTTGGCGGCCTGTTCGCGGGCATCGCTCAGGTTGCGACCCTCGCCACGGGCTCGTACGGTGATTGAGCCGTCCAGTTCGCTGTTCAGGTAGACGACATTGCTCGGGGCAAAGATCGAGGAGATCGGGTACTCCTTTTTGGCGCAACCGGCCAACAGCAGGATGGTTGCAAGAAGTAGCGTCAGTCTTTTCATTGTTGCTTACGGTTTTTAAGTGGGTTATGCCCACCAAAGGCGGGCTGAGGGGGGCTTTGGGCCCCTTGGGTCGCAGGAGGGATTAAAATCCGTCGGCGAGTGAACGCAGAATGCCGGCTTGCTCCAGGTCGTGGCGCAACTGGCGTACATTGACCGATACGACCACGCCCACTTTGTGATCCTTGCCCACCTTCACCGTTTTGCTCGTCCCGAGGATCGAGTTCGATACATAGCGCATGTAGTCGCCGCCATCGGCAAAGAAGGCATCGAAGAAGGTTGAGTGGGTCGAGATGGTGGCGGCATCACGGATCATCGGGGGCTGAGTGGTACCCTCGCCCGAGTAGCCCTTGAAGAGGATGCCGTGTACGGCGTTCTTCTTGCACTGCTCGATGGCGATGCTGGCACGGCGCGAATAGCTCCACACCTTGACATTGACCATGCCGTTGCCAACGCTCTTGACATATTCCAGCTCGTAGCGGTAGTTGCGGGTGTCGGCATCCGCCTTGTTGTGTTTGCGATTCCCGGCGGTGGCTGCCAAGCCTACACACAGTAGCAGGGCCAGGAGAGAGAGGAGTTTCTTCATGGATGGTCGTTTTAGGTGAGTCTTCAAAAAAAGTTGTTCTGCACCCCTTCGCAGGGCGTTTCAATAGCTAAAACGCTTTTTTGCAAAGGGTGGGTATTACAAATGTAGAAAAAAGTTGTCATATCTGCAATTTTTGGCTCTTTTTTTACGAAAAAAGGGCCTTCGGTTACTCGGTCTTTAGCTCGATGATGTAGTCGATTCCCGAGGGTGGAGCGGGCAGATGGAGGGTGATTCCCTCGCCGGTCGAGGTGAAGGGGATGGTAAAGCCGTCATCAAAACGGCGGGCCTCCCTGACTTTGCAGGCAAGCGGCAGCGTGAGGGAGTTCTCCTCCAGAGCGAGCAGGTGCAGAAAGAGGCGATCCCCCTTGCGGGTCGTAACACCCCACGGGGCGGGGGCTACATCGCCGGCGCGCGTGCCGTAGATCGTCTCGCCGTAGCGCTCCATCCACTCCCCGATCGCCTTCAAGCGCTCGAGGGCTGCCGCAGGGAGCTCGCCACTGGGCTGCGGGCCGATGTTCAGGAGCAGATTGGCCCCCTTCCCGGCGGCACAGACTAAGTAGCGGATCAGGGTTTCGGCGCTCTTGTAGTTCTGGTCGATCACCTTGTAACCCCACATGCCGTTCATCGTCTGGCAGGTTTCGAGCGGCAGGGGGCTGATGGCCTGTCCCGAGAGGCCTGCCTTGTTCTCGCCCGGCAGGTCGCGCTCGAAGATCTGAATATCCTCCCCGGGGAAGGGCGACTGGTGGTGGTTGTTGGCTACCAAACAGGCGGGCTGCAGGCGGTGCACCAAGGCATACTGCTCGTCGAGTTGCCAATCAAAGGGGGTGGCATCCTGGTCGTGATCCCACCAACCGTCGAACCAGATCGCTCCGATAGGCCCGTATTGGGTTAACAGCTCGGTGATTTGGTTGTTCATGAAGCGGTAGTAGTGGGGCCATCCCCCCTCAAAGTGGTCGCGGCCGCTGACCTTCGTGGCCGTGCGTCCTCGGGGGTAGTCGTCGCGCCCCCAGTCGATGTGGGAGTAGTAGAGGTGGAGCCGAATCCCCTGGCGGTGGCACTCACGGGCAAGCTCCCGCAGGATGTCGCGCCCATAGGGCGTGGCCTCCACGATGTCGTAGTCGGAGTAGTCGGTCTCCCACATCGAGAAGCCGTCATGGTGGCGAGTGGTGAAACAGATGTAGCGGGCCCCCGAGGCCTTGATCGCCTTAACCCATTCGCGGGCATTGAAGCGGGTGGGGTTGAAGGCAGAGGCCGCTTTGCGGTACTCGCTGTGGTCGAGGCCGGCATTTTGCAGGTACCATTCGCCCTGGGCAAAGAGGCTGTAGATACCCCAGTGGAGGAAAATCCCGAAGCGATCATCGGCAAAGCGTTCACGCGCCGCAAGATTCTCCGGCGAAGGGGTATAAGGCGTTTGGGCCGTGCTGCTCCAGACGAGGAGCAGCAAGAGGAGGGTTGTGATCAGGTGTTTCATTCGGTTGAGGCCTATTTAGGAAATCTTCTCCAAATATAGTCCTTTTTTTGTGATTTGCGAAATATTCGGGGAAGAACACGGTGGAGTGCCCTTGTCGGGGTGGTTGCATGCCCGGCTTTTAAGGCAACCTTTCACGCTTTGCCGTTTTTGTAAGAAAGATTTTGTCGTCTCGTTTTTCGTTGCTACCTTCGCAGGGATGAAGGAGCGTTTTGGAGCCCTGCTTCGGGCCTGGTACGAGGCGAACAGACGCGATCTGAGGTGGCGCCAAACGCGCGATCCCTACCTGATTTGGCTCTCCGAGACAATCCTGCAGCAGACGCGTGTACAGCAGGGCGCAGCCTACTACGATCGCTTTGTGGAGGCCTTCCCGACGGTGGCCGATCTGGCTGCCGCCGATGAGGATCAGGTGCTGAAACTCTGGCAGGGGTTGGGCTACTATAACCGTGCGCGGAATCTCCATCGTGCAGCTCGGCAGATCGTGGAGCTTCATGCGGGCCGCTTTCCTGATCGCTACGAGGAGGTGCGGGCCCTGCCCGGGGTAGGCCCCTATACGGCTGCTGCCATCCTCTCCATCGCCCTGGATCAGCCCTATGCTGTGGTCGATGGCAATGTCTACCGCCTCTATGCCCGTCTCTTTGATATGGAACAGCCGATCGATACGCCGGCCGGTCAGCGTGCCTTTGCCGCCCTGGCCGATGAACTGCTTGATCGCCAAAATCCGGGACTTTTTAATCAGGCCCTCATGGAGTTCGGGGCGCTGCATTGCACTCCCCATGCCCCGCGTTGCGAGGAGTGCCCCTTCGTCGACTTTTGCCAAGCCCGTCTGGCCGCCACCGTGGCCCTGCGTCCCTGTAAACGGGGGCACCAGCGACTGCGCGACCGCTATTTGCACTACCTTCACCTCTCGGTCGAGGGGCAGGTTCCGATCCGCCGCCGCGAAGGGCGCGATATTTGGCAGGGGCTC
>CAZRJU010000007.1:0-26837 GCA_964600455.1 uncultured Alistipes sp.
CTCACATTGAGCCAGAATTGGTAGAACTTGTAGGGCGACGTATAGCGCGGATCGAGCCACACATTTCCACTCTCGGTCTTACCAAACTTCGTACCATCGGCCTTGGTGATCAGCGGACAGGTGATGGCATAGGCCTCTCCATCGAGCTTGCGGCGGATAAGCTCCGTACCCGTAGTGATGTTGCCCCACTGATCCGACCCGCCAAGCTGTACCTTGCAGCCATAGTGCTGGTAGAGGTAGAGGAAGTCGTAACCCTGCACGAGTTGGTAGGTAAACTCCGTGAAGGACATACCGTCGCCCTCTCCATTAAAACGCTTCTTGACCGAATCCTTAGCCATCATATAGTTCACCGTGATCAACTTGCCGATATCGCGGATAAAGTCGAGGAACGAAAACTCCTTCATCCAGTCGTAGTTATTGACCAGACGGGCAGCATTGGGGGCCTCGGAGTCAAAGTCGAGCAGCTTGGCGAGTTGGCGCTTGATCGCCTCCTGGTTGTGGCGCAGCGTGGCCTCGTCGAGCAGATTGCGCTCTTGCGACTTACCGCTCGGGTCACCAATCATGCCCGTAGCTCCTCCCACAAGGGCCAAGGGGCGGTGGCCACACATCTGGAAGTGCTTGAGAATCATCACGCCCACCAGGTGGCCGATATGCAACGAATCGGCCGTCGGATCAATTCCGAGGTAGGCCGTCGTCATCTCCTTTTCCAGTTGCTCCTTTGCGCCGGGCATGATCGTATGGATCATCCCTCTCCACTCCAACTCTTCTACAAAATTCTTGGTTGCCATATTCTTTTTTATTTTTCAATTTCAATACGTCGTCCTACATATCCGCCTCCAGTTGCAGGAGTTGTTTAAGTTCCTGCAGGGCGGGGTTTCGCTCCACGAGCCAGGCGTTACGATCCTCCAAACGGATCGGTCCGACAGAGGTGGTCTCCTGCTCGACAAGCACCTCCAGATCCAAAAAGCCCTCCACATGTGCAATTGCCTTGATCTCGTGGATCAGTTCACTCTTCGAGCGCAAGATCTCCTCCTGCAACTCCGGGGTCGGCACCCACACCATAACCTTTCCATTCTCTATACGCATGGTGTCAAATGCGATCACAAAGCGGGGGCGCTTGGTTCGCACATAGTGCATAATCTCATTGGAGACCGAGCCCAACTTCTGCTTCCCGTCGGGATCCACCGGCTCCTCGATCGGAAGCGAGGAGTCCTTCTTCTGCTCATAGGAGCCGGCCTGCCCCATCATATCCGAGAGCGAGATGATCGGCGCACGTTCACGTTCCCCGCGGGCTGCAGCCGGGGTGCGCTCCTGTTGCCGCGCTACAACCTCTGCACGGGGTGCCGGCTGTGGGGCCGGAGCGGCTTGTTGCGGGGCCGGAGCCGGTGCGGCCTCGACGACCGGTTGTTTGGCCACCGGAGCCGGTTGTGCGACCTGCTGCTGCACAGCCGCCTGTGGTTGCAAGGCGGGCAGCGGAGCCTGCTCGGGAATTAAGGCTGCGGTGTCGTTATTTTTTTTTTGGCCGAGACCGGCAATTTTCATCAGTCCCAGCTCCACCAGCAATCGCTGATTCGACGACTGCCTGAACTTGTTGTCTATATCGGTCAATAGGGCGATGGCGCCGAAGAGGAAGTGCACATCGCAACGTGCGGCCTGCTCCTTATAGCGCTCCAAGAGGCGACCCGTCATCTCGATCAGGTGAAGGGTGGCCGAATCCCGCGCCATCAACAGATCCCTCAGGTGGCGATTCAGTCCCGAGAGGAAGGTCTGCCCCGAGAACCCTCGCGCAAGCACCTCATCGAAACGCAACAACGCCTCGCGGTAGGCTCCGCCCAGGAGTTCGTCGGTGAGGGTGAAGTAGGTGTCGTAGTCGAGCACATTGAGTGTCTTGGCCACCTCATGGTAGTTGAGCGTGCGGCCGCAGAACGAGACGGCCTTATCGAACATCGAGAGGGCATCGCGCATACCGCCATCGGCCTTCTGTGCGATCAGGTTGAGCGACTCGTCGTCCACCTCAACCTCCTCCGAGGAGGCTATATAACGCAGATACTCCACCGCATCTTCCACACGGATACGGTTGAAATCATAGATCTGGCAACGCGAAAGGATCGTCGGAATAATCTTGTGCTTCTCGGTGGTGGCCAAGATAAAGATGGCGTGCTGAGGAGGCTCCTCCAAGGTCTTGAGGAAGGCGTTGAAAGCGGCCGCCGAGAGCATGTGTACCTCGTCGATGATGTAGACCGAGTAACGCCCCTGCTGCGGCAAGACGCGTACCTGGCCGATCAGCGTACGAATATCCTCCACCGAGTTGTTCGAGGCGGCATCCAGCTCGTGGATGTTGAGCGAGCGGTTTTCATTGAAGCTGCGGCACGACTCGCAGGCATTGCACGCCTCAGCCCCCTCGGGGTGTTGGCAGTTGATCGCCTTGGCGAAGATGCGGGCGCAGGTTGTCTTTCCCACTCCGCGCGGGCCACAAAAGAGGTAGGCATGCGCCAACTGACCCCGTTCAATGGCGTTTTTCAGGGTCGAGGTAATATGCTTCTGCCCCACCACCGATTGGAAGGTCGCGGGGCGATATTTGCGGGCACTGACAACAAAATTCTCCATAACCTTGCAAAGGTAAGAAAAAAAGATGAAAGAGTGTACAGTGCCCGCCCAAAAAAGAGTGGCTATTGGAAATAGAGCGCCTGATCAACAAGTGATCGGGCACACCCGATACGCCGAGCCTCGTCGACCCACTCCGGGCGATTCAGCAGCCGCCCCACACGATCCAGGATGCGGGCTCCGCGATCCTGCGCAAAGGGAGCGATCTGCTGATAGGGCCAGAGACTCGGATCGGCATAGGCCGGTGCTAAGCGCTCGACCACCTGCTCCAACGAACGGCCATCGGTCGTGCGGTAGCTCCAGATCAACTCCCCGAGGTTGCCCGAGAGGTTGGTTGCAGCCATCACCGCCTCCAACACAAAGGTCGAGTAGTGGAGCGACAGCGTGCGCTCCAACTCGCGGGGCAGGGTGCCATCGGCCGCTATCTGACGCTCCAGACGCGGAAGCATCGACTCCACCACCACACGGCGAATAGCCCCCTCTCGATCCAGATAGGCGAGGCACATGAGGCGGTTGGCATCATACCAAAGCCCGTGATTATTCGGAGCAAAGAGCTCCTTGCGGCCCTGCTCGCTCTTTTCCAGCCAGCACAGAAAATCGGCCACCCACCTCTTTAGCGCACGGCGATCGGCCTTCTGCCAGGCCTTCGATCCCTCGATCATCGTTGCAGCCGAGAGGGCGGCCAGAAAGCGACGCGAGTCGATAATGCCCGTACCACGCAACGTCCTGCGACCGGGGATCAGTTGCGCATAGCGCATATTGGGGTGCATGCCTCGCTCTGCATCCAAAAACCAGGCACGAATCAGGCGGGCCGCCTGCTCGGCATAACGCTCCTCACCCGTACAGCGATAGAGCAACGCCAAGGTGGTGGTTGCTTCGCCCAGAAGGCCCGAATTGACCCGCTCGGGATAGTCGTATACCTCGGGGTTACGCTCCCCGTCGCGGCGGATATAGGGCAGCCCGTCGGCCTTCTCGGGATCGGGCCACCAGTAGGGCGAGAGGGTCATATAGTCGCGTTTATCGCCACTGGGTGGAAGTTTCTCCTTTTGGGTTACATAGAGGGGATCCAGCACCAGGAGCTCCCGCTCGGCCACCTCCTGCAGCGCCTCCACGGCCCCCACTGCACGCTCTTCGCCCGCCTTAAAGGCCTCGACAAGGCGCTCCACGCGGGCCTCCTCAAAAAGGGTTTGGCCCGCTACACACAACGGCAGCAGGAGTTGCAACGCGAGAAATAAGATCCGTTTCATGACTTTCTATATTGGGATTTGCAAAAACGAGGGCTTGTGAAGTCTCCCTCACAAGCCCTCGGGTTATACTTGGAGGTCTCTCTTACGAGAAGAGCGTACCGCCGTTGATGTCGATATTCGTACCGGTCAGGTAGGAGGACTCCTCCGAAGCCAGGTAGCATACCAGATCAGCCACCTCCGAAGCCTCACCCTCACGACGCAGCGGAGCCGTGTTGTGGAGGTTCTGACGTGCCTCGGGCTTGGTGAAACGATCGTGGAACGAGGTATTGATCATACCCGGGCAGAGGGCATTCACGCGGATACCATCGGGACCGAGCTCCTTGGCCATGGCGCGGGTGTGGCACATCACGGCAGCCTTAGCCGTAGCATAGATCGAAGCACCCGGGCCGCCACCGTCGCGGGCAGCCTTCGACGAGAACTTCACGATCGAACCACCGCGAGGCATCATGGGCACAACCTCACGCGTGCAGAGGAAGACCGAACGCATGTTCACATCCATCAGGAAGTCATACCAAGCCTCGTCCTGCTCAACGATCTTCTTGCGGCCGACGATACCGCCCACCACATTCACCAGCACATGTACCTCGGGGCCAAAAGCCTCCTGAGCCTTGGCAAAGAGGTTCTTCACATCGGCAGCCTTGGTCATGTCGCCCTGTACGGCGATCGCCTCGCCACCCTCGGCCTTGATCATCTGAAGCGTAGCCTCAGCATCCTCAGGGTTGTCAAAATAGTTCAAGCAAACCTTGGCACCCTCGCGGGCCAGTTTCACCGAAATTGCACGACCCAGGTCGCGCGCGCCGCCCGTTACGACGGCCACTTTTCCATTCAATTTCATCTGCTTCAAGATTTTTTATAGTTTTACAACCGTTACGTTATAGTTTCATTTACTCTGCTTTTTTGCTCTGGCTCACCTGCTCGATCTTGCCACCGAAGAGGAAGATCGAGATCAGGCACAAAGGCACGAGCGATCCGCCCAGGATGAAGAACGAAGTCCAGTTACCGCTCTGGGTCAGGAAGGGGATCAGCCAGGTGGCTACAAGCGTACCCAACACAGCAGCCGCACCGCCCAATCCGGCCAACGAACCCACCGCCTTACCGGTCTGGAAGTCGCTTACCAGGGTCTGGATGTTGGTCATCACAAACTGATAACCACCCAGAATAAAGGCCATCATCACCACCGCCATCGTGGCAGTCTGGGCCATAGCGGCCAACACCATACCGGGAACAATCACACAACTGCCGACAATCATCGCGGCCTTGCGGGCGAAGTTTACCGACTTTCCACGATTGATCAACAAGCCCGAGAACCAACCGCCGGCGATCGAACCGATGGCTGCGCCCACATAGGGCACCCAGGCCGACATGGCGATCTGCTTGATGTCGAGATTGAAGACCTCAATCAGATAGATCGGCAACCAGGTAACAAACATCCACCAGATGGGATCGAGGAAGAAACGGCCAAGGATAACGGCGTAGTTCTTCTTCTCACCAAGCAGCTCTCCCCACGACTTGGCCGTATCGCACGAGACCTTGCACTCGGGCTGACCCGAGAGGATGTAGTCGCGCTCCTCGGCGGTGATCCAGGGGTGATCCTTCGGCCCCTTCTTGTTGATCAGAAGCCAGGGCACCACCCAGAGGATACCCATCATACCGACAATTACGAAGGTCGTACGCCAGCCGAAGGCCAGGAAGAGGGCCGGAATCAGAATCGGGGCCACGATCGAACCCATCGAGGCAGCACCGCCAAAGATACCCTGTGCTAAGGCGCGCTCCTTCTGCGGGAACCACTCGGCATTCGACTTGGTCGTGCCGGGCCAGGGCCCTGCCTCGCCCAGACCGAGCATCACACGGAAGAAGGTGAGCGACTTCAGACCCGAGGCAAGCGATGCCAAGGCATCGGCACCACCCCACAGGATAGCCGAAAGGGTGAAACCGCGACGCGTACCGATCTTATCGTAGATCTTACCCGACACCAGCTGGCTGATACCGTAGGCGATCATAAAGAAGGTGGTAATCAGCGCCAACAGATCCTTGGCCTGCTGCTTCTGCGTGTCGGCATCGGCCGTGGTGTCCACCAAGCCCAGATCCTTGGCAATACCTCCATACTCCGTATACTCGATCACGCCGTTATCGAGCAGCTGTACCTGTCCAAGGGGAGCCTCTACGGTTTCACCCTCCAGGGTAAAGCGATAGCAGGCAGCCTCCTCATCGAAGGTAAACTCCTCGACCAGGTGCTTCGTATTGGCCACCCACATATAGTTCAGGGTGCCGCGATCCAGATAGTTGATGATCGTAACCAACGCGATAAGCGACAGCACGATCCAACGCAAACCTTTGAGTTTCATGCCGCTTCGTTTTTACTTAATGAAATCGGCACGGTGGGGCGAGAAGGTATCGATCAGGATACCAGGCTCCAGGCAGATGCAGCCGTGCAACTCGTCGGGAGCCACATAGTAGCCGTCGCCGGCCTCCAAAACGCGCTTCTTGCCGCCGATCTCCAGTTCAAACTTTCCGCTGGCCACATAGGTAGCCTGGCTGTGGTAGTGCTTGTGCAGGTTACCAACGGCACCCTTCTCAAACTTTACCTTCACGATCATCAGCTGGCCGTCGTAGCCCATAATCTGACGCATTACGCCCTCACCGGCGTTCTCCCACTTCAGTTCACTCTCCAACTGGTAGGTTCCATTCCAAGTCTCCATAATTCTTCTTTTTATTTAATGTTTTTGGTTTATTTCACGATTTCAAGTCGGGAAGCTCCTCGCCACTCCAACTTTTCACCCTCAATACGGGCCACATGGCGCTTCTCGGGATTGCCCTGCCAGGCAACCGCCAAGGTAAGCTGCTCGCCGCCCACAAAGCTGACGCGCACAACAGCGTACTCCGAAGTCGAACTCAGGAGCTTCACCTCGCAGCACGAGGCGGTCAGATTGGCCGACTGCTCGACCTGAAGGTCATAAGTACCGTGGGTCTCCAACACCGAGGCGAAGGTGTGGTTCGTCTTTCCCTTCTCGCGCACGAGGAAGGCCCCCTCACCGCGCAGGTGGAAGTTGGGATCGTTGGCTCCCGAACGCACCATATAGAGCTCCGTCTCGGGCGTTGTAGCCGTCGAGAGGGAGTAGAACTTATCATCCTGCAACCAGGTGTAGGTGGTTGTGGAGGAGGCTGCATTGTGCCCCTCAGCCTCCACCCAAAGGTGTTGATAGCCACTCTTCTCGCCCAGGGTCGTCATCGTATGGAGAGCCTTCTCGTAGGGGAAATTCAACGAGATCATGTGGCCGCCATACCAGAAGGGCAGGTCGTACTGGTGCTCCTGCGGACTCTCCACCCTGAAGAGATCGACAATCAGGGGGTGTTGCAGGAAGTCGGTGGTGATATAGGCCACCGCGCGGCGCATCTCAACCCCTTTGTAGGCATTCTTGTCGGCAGCTGCCACAAGCTGCATCTCGGGACGTGAGAAGTCCGTGTAGAGGATATCGGCATGATACTGCGACGAGTGCTTGATATTGCCGCCGTAGTGGCTCTTTTCATCCACCGTAACGGTATTGTGGGCGATGGTCTGCATGGCAAAGCTCTTATTCTCCTTCGTGTAGTGGCCCTTGTACTTGGCCTCAATATTGAGGAAGCGGGCGGCTCCGTAGTCGCAGAGGATCTCATGACCGTTGTCGTAGTAGGCCAGAGTGAGCTTATCGTAGTGGCCGTGGCTCAAACCGTGCGCAGTAGCCTTCAGCGTAATGAGCGAGTTGAGTGCCGGATCGGTCGAGCGGATCACGGCCACACCCCCCTCGTCACCATTGCGGCCATCGCGGTAGAGAGCGCTCTCAAAGGTGAGGGGCTCGGCCTGGCCGCGGGCAATGTCGCGGGCTACAGCATAGCCGGCATCGGTCGGCAGGAACTTCTGCTGGTAGCGGGCTGCAATGTCGAGCAGCTGCTTATTCGAGGGATCGGCCGCATAGGCAATATCCACGGCGTAGATCAACTCCTGGGCATCGTAGCCCTTCAGCAGGGCATCGTTAAAGCGCAGAAAACGCCCCTCATAAGCGAGATGTGTGAGCGTACGCACCGCCTTGGGCAGGATGGCATCGCGGTAGGCAAAGATCTCTAACTCGGGACGGCAGTTGTCGATGCACTGGGCAAAGACCACAAAGGGCCAGATGGCATAGCGCTGGTAGTAGGCCCCTTCGGTAAAGTAGCCATCGGGCGAAAAGAGGTAGTCGAGTTGGCGCATGAAACCGCCATTTTCACCCGTCTTGTCCGAGCCGTAGAGCGCCTGATCCACCAGATCGTCATCCCCCATGGCAAGCCCCGCCATACCGACAGCGGCCGTAGCCCAGGTACCGTGGTTGTGCATACGGTTAAAGGTGGCATTGTTCTGGCGCTGATCACCCAGACCGTTCATGATGAAATCGGCCACGGGGCGCAGGAGATTCCCCTCCACCTGCTCCCGCTCGGCCTGCGTAAGGTAGTCGTAGACGCAGTCGTAGGCGATCGAGGTGTGCACCAACCAGACGCTCTCGTTGAGCGTCTGCCAGAAGATACGCCCCGGTGTTCCCGAGAGCTCCAGCGGATGGAACCCGAGGGTGGGATAGAGCTCGGCATAGGCCAAGAGCATATCGACCACATAGCGGGCATAGCGCTCCTGCCCGGTCATCTGGTAGGCAATACCGCAATCCACCATGTGGTAATAGTTGAGTTTATGCTGCTCGTGGGTGTAGCCGCCACCGCCATCCTTGGGCTGCGGCACCACAATCGGAAGCGTAAGGGCCTCATCGGCTGCGGCGAGTGTCGCAGCAAGCGAGCGGTCGAAATCGGGCACCGAGCCGCGGTCACGACGAATCTCCTCCACCCCCTCGCGGGTTAGGAGCAGACGGGGATGTTCCTGAGCGAAAAGCAGCTCACCCAAGAGCATCGACAAGAGGACAAGAAGCGTAATTCGTTTCATAGGTTAGTCTTTTATCGGCGTCTGAAATCATAATTTTCGGGATCGACATAGTGAGGCTCTTCCGAGGTGATCTCACCGGTGATCACCCGCTCCGACATCGAGAGAATGCGGCCCGCCTCATAGAGGTTGCAGTCGTGGATCGAGATCTTCTCCCAGGAGGCCTCATCCAGACGAATCGAGGCCCCGCCACGGCCACTGTGCGAGAAGTTGCAACCCGAGATCTCCATCACCTGCGGGCCGATGGCTCGGATCACCGAACCACGCTCCTTGTTGCAGCAATCCTCGAAGTTGCAGTCGCGGATTGTCACATAGGGGCCGGCTGTCGACTCGTCGGAGCCGCCACGGTAGATGTTGATCGGAAGGCCCAGAAGGCGGAAGAACGAGCAACGCTCAATGATCATATCATCGGCATTGTAGCGGCCCTTGTCGTCGCGCTCGGCCGCAAAGTTGATGGCATCGCCCGAGAGGTGGCGGAAGAGGCAATCCCGAATCTCCACCCGCTCGGCAAAGGTCGAACGTGTACCCTTAATAGCGAAGAACCCACCCTCGCCAAACTCCGAAAATTCACACCCTTCGACCTTCAGGTTGTAGGGGCGGATCATCACCTCTTGGGTCGAGATACCGGCTGCGGCCAGGGCCTTGCCGGGCTCCAAAACACCACTGAAGTGGAGACCGCGCACCACCAGATCGCCGCCATCGGCAATCGTAACCATATTCTCCTTACGCTCGCCCACATAGCGGATTACGGGGCGCTTTGCGAGCCCGGTGGCCGCCTCAATGGTGAGCGGACGATCCACATGAATCGCGTGATCAATAGCATAGTCGCTGCCGGTCAACACAATACGGCTGCCGGACGGAGCCGTGGCCACCGCCCGAAGCAGGGCTGCGCCGTCGGCTACCTCGAAGCGCGACTGCTCTTCGGCTGCGCACGCCAAAGCGGGCTCATAGCCCCGGGCGCCACACCCCTCGCGCATCTCGGCATAGGAGGGGGCCGCGGGATAGGAGATCTCGCCACTGCGGAAACCACGCGCGTTATAGGGAGTCTTCAAGGCTACGCGATTGGACCTGAAGGTAAAACCATCCACCTGGTCGATGGCCATATAGGGAGCCTCAAGGGCCTCATTTACAATTTGATTCTCGGCAAAGAGGATGTGATCGGGGGCAAGCGTGCGCTCCAGATCGCGGCCCGTACCAAACTCGATATGGGCGCAATCGACAAAGAGGTTCTCCGCGATCGTCACACGCTCCACCTGCACATAACGGTTCGGGAGCGAGTTCGGCACGGCATTCATCAGGGCCAGTGCCGAGAAGAAACGCCCACCGGCCAAGCCATAGAGGCAGTTTTTCGTGATCCGGTGGTCGGCATTCACCACTCGAATACCCCCCGTATTCCGCTTGCCGTTGCCCACAAAGATATTGGCCTCGGCCACATTGCGATCGCCATGGCGGAGAGCCAAGACGCCCTCGCACTCCCAGAAGCGATTGCCCCGCACGGTATTGTCGCCCGACTTGATCGAGACGACCTCCACCTCCCCGTTACAACGATCGAAGAGGTTCTCCTCGATAAGGGTAAAGGAGGAGGTATGAGCCTGCTGCGAGGTGCCCACACGGATCGTCTCGGCCCCATTCGAGCCATAGACGGGGCGGGGACCGAACCAGTTGTGATCCACACGGTGGTAGTTCTGCTGACTGCGCTCCTCGGTCAGGATTACATAGAGCGTAACCCCCAAGTTGTACTTGCGCAGGAAAGAGCAGTGATCCACCCGATTGTGGCGGCCATAGAGGGCCACATAACTATAGAGTTCTTCGCGCGAAGCAGGGTTGTAGTCATCAATCACACACTCGGTCAGGCGGCAGTGATTGGCCACCTCCTTGCCCGAACGGAACTCTACCACAGCCCCTTTGGGGGCATAGCCTCCCAAAAAGTGAAGCCCCTCCACCTCGATCCACTCGCCGGCCAGACGCAGGGTTGATCCGCCACGGATCACCACCCCTCCGGGCGTATCCGGATGGATCCGGATGGGCTGTTCCGAGGAGCCCTGAGCAAGCCAACGGAGCTCCATATCGGTATAGGTACCGCTCTGTATGCGGATCGAGTCGCCGGGCTTGGCCTGGGCCAAAACAGAGGCCACCTGTTCCAACGAGCAGGTATACTCCTCGGCTCGTACGCTCAACGACAAAAGCATTAAGAGCGGCGACAATATCCAAAATAGGGTTCTCTTCATATCGTTTATTCTTTTTTACCAATCCACACCCGCCTGACGACGCACCTGCTCGATAACGGCCTCCATCTTTGGGATGCGCGGAGCCGCAGCAAGGCTCTCCAACTCAACACCCACCACACGGCCGCCATAGAGCATATTTCCCTGCCACTCGATCTGCGGCTCGGGATCCATCGTGCAATTCACGGCGTAGTCCTTCGGATTACTCAACGAGATAATGTTATACTCGATTTTCGACTCCACAACAGGCATCACCTGCCCCGAGGAGCCATAGTTTACCTCCAATCCGCAGCGGCAATCCACCACCACGTTGTTGCGTACACAAGCCCGCTTGACCTGCCAGTAGCCGCTCAGCAGGGGATCCTGCTGGCCACGCACGAGCGAGATGGCCGCCTTATAGCCACGCCCCAGAAGGCCCTGCATGTAGTTCTGCTCCACTAAGTGATCCTCACCAATGATGCGCACACCACCCGTATTGTCGACCCCTCCGCCCAGGAAGAAGTTGCCCACCACCTGGCAACGGTTGCCATGGCGCAGGGTTAGCGATCCACGGCTCTGCTCAAAGAGGTTACCGCGATAGATGTTGGCACAGCTCTTATTCGAGACGATCTCGGCCTGTTCGCCGTGGCACTTATAGAAGTAGTTGCCCTCGACCAGGCACGCGGCATCGCGCATCGAGGAGTTGCTATCCCCGATACGGATCACCTCCTGTCCGTTCAGAGGCTTGCCCTCCTCCGAAAAGAGGGTGAGTGGTCGTTCAAAATGGTTCTTCAGGATGCGATGACCCGGAGTAAGTTCCTCGCCCATCCAGACCACCATCAAAGCTCCGATATTGCGCTTTGCGAGGAACGAGCACTGCTCCACGCAGTGGTTTCGGCCGTTGAGCGAGACCCACTTGGTATCGGTCTTGGGGTCGGCCACGCAATTATTACCGGTGATGGCACAACGCATAAGGTGCGCGTGGCTACTCCCCTTACGGAAGGTTACCACCGCCTTGCCACGTACGGGGGTGGGATCCTGCCACCAGAAACCCTTCACCTCAACCCATTGGCCATCAATCTCCAGACGCGAGAGGCCGGTAAAGTGCACACACCCCGGGGTCTCGGCCCGCATCACAACGGGCTGTTCCTCCGTGCCCGCTGCCTTCAGCACAACAAGTTGATCGGCATAGGAGCCATCGCGCCAAATCACCTCCACGCCGGGCTTCAAGACGCCCAGCGCAGCCAGCTCTTCGGCCGAGGAGACCCACACCTGCGTCGCCGGCTGCGGTGTAGCAGTGGACTGGGGTGTAACCGCAGGAATCTCCCACTCACGTCCCGAACAGCAGAGCATCGAACTTAATACCAGAAAGATGACCAGAATTTGACGTAGCATTTTTTTCTTTTCAAAAATGTCCCCCGGGAGAGGGGAGGCAAAGGAGGATTGCCAAGAACCCGCTCTCCCTTTTTGGGGGACCACTAACGCTGTTTTCTTACGTTAGTGCTATGTAACTCTTTTCCCGGTTTCAAAACCCCGGCGCAGGGTTTGGCTGCAAGGACAGCCAAACCGTACTGCTTTCAGGGACCAAATATACTAACTAAAACCGAACTTTCAAAATAATTTACCGCTCAATGGCCTTCGACCAGTAGAGATCAAACTCAATATAGCCGGCACGATCGGCATTGGCCAAACCCGTTGCAGGATCAGCGCAGGTGAAATCCACGATGCGCATGAAGCCCACCTTGTGGAGCTGCTCGAGCGTCGAGGGCTTCTCACCCTCCACAAAGCCGTAGTAACCAACCATCACCACACTACCCTTCGTCCAGGTCTTACCATCGGCAGAGGTCGTTCCCAGTGCCGGAGCGCCCTGGCCCGGAGCACTGCCATCGTAGTTAACCAACGAGGTGAGACGATCCTCCTTTACAGCCATGGTCCACTCCTTGTCATCGCCCAGGACACGGTACATCATCAGCGGCGTACCATAGGCCGAGGGGAGCGACACGGGCGAACCCTCCTCAAAGATGCAGTGGGTCTTGATCTGCGACGAGGAGTTGGCGCAACCGGCAATCGAAAGCTTGCTCGAGGTGTTGCAGATGAAGAAGATATAGGGCTTCACTGCGTAGTACTCCTCGGCCGTAATGGCACCGGCTGTGATCGTCGAAGCATCCTTAACAGCGGGATTCGAGCCCGACGCGGCATAGGGATCCAGCGGGGTGGTCTTCCACTCCATAGTGTTCACCACGCGGTTCATATCGGGATAGAAGAAGGCATTCTCGGCAGCATACTCCGTGTAGGTCGACTTCGAGTTCGAACCCAGACCCAGGCGGATGCCCTTGAAGTAGTAGAAGGGATAGACCGTAGCGTTGAAGAAGTCGATCTTCGTACCCTCGGCATAGAGGGCCTCGATCTTCACCTCCGTAGCCTCGGTGAAGGTTACACCGTCGGGTACCACAAAGGTTGCCTCCACGTCGTTGGGCTCACCGCTAAGCTCGGCCTCCACGCCATCCACCACAAAGCCCTCGATCGAGGCCATGTTCTGGCCCTTCACGGTAACGACCTTGCCCAGGTAGAGACGATTCTCCGAACCGCCATCAGCAGCCGTAAAGCTCTCAAAGAGAGGCTTGGCCGGGCCCTGCGGCGTGGTATCCACCTGCCATCCGGCAGCCAACAGGCAGCTCTGGGCGGGCTCACCCCACTGGGCCGTCAGATCGGCAGCCGTCACCACGGGATCGGTCGGCTCGATCGACGAGGGGAACTTCAAGGTTACCTGCTCCGAGGTTGCACCGTCGAGCAGGATCATCTCATAGCTGCCCCACATATAGTTGCTGAGCAGATCGAGGTATTCGCCCGTCAGGGTGATCTCGTCACCAATACGATTGGGCTCGCTTTGGGTCATCACCTCCACCTTCGGGGTGTAGAGCGTAAAGAGCGTCTCACCCGTTACGTCGATCTCGTTCGAGCCACCCCAGAGGGCCGCGATAGGCTGCTCGCTGGCTCCGGCAGGATAGCCTCCGGCGGGAACCGCAAAGCTTACCGAACTCTGCTCCGAACCGGCAACCACCTCCGTAAACTGATCCGACAGCACACTCACCTCACCAAAGCGGATCTCGGTGATCTGCTCCAAGTTGCGGCCCTCGATCCGAACGGTCGTACCCACCGTACCCTCGGCGGGCGAGTAGGCCGTAACGATGGCATCCGTAACGGGCTTCGTCACATAGTAGTCGTAGTGGAAGATGAGCTGCTCACCGGCATAGATATTGAGCTCCTGGAAGTAGGCCTCATCGCGCTGTGCCAGATCCAAGGCAGGCACCTTGAACTTGAGCTCGGCGATCGACTGCTCCACGATCTCGGCCTCCATACCACCAAGTACCACAGAGGTAACCCGATCCAAGTTGAAACCCTTGGCCGTTACGACCGTGCCGATGTAAGCACGTACCGTACCGCTCTCGCCATTCACTCCGGTAGCATCCGGATCGAGCTTCTTATTGGTAACATCAATGGCCGGGATGTGCACGATCGGATCGGTGTTATCCTCACCGCAGGCAGTCATCAGCAGTGCCGAGAAGAGCAATGCACCGAGGCCACGCATCATATATTTCAAGCATTTCATAATCGATTCTCGCTTTTAGGTTATTGAATCTTCGAATAGTCGTAGTCGTACTTCTGCCAGTACATATTGAAGAGTACGTCGCTCGACGAGGGGGCGTTCGTGTTGTTGTAGAGCACGAAGTTCACCGTGCGGATGTGCAGGAAGCCGATACGGCGCACATTGGCCGCCACGTTATCCACAGCACCCTCATAGCCGTAGTAAAGCACCATCAAAACGGCATCCACGGCTACATTGGATTGAGCCTGACCCACGGGGAAGAGGCCCGGGGCCCATACGTCGCTATTGACCGAACCCTTCGTGGAACCCACGCTGATACCACCCACGGTCTTGTTCTCCACGTCGATCGGGAAGGTAGCCTCGTCGATATGCTCCAGGGTCTGGTTACGCACTGCGTCGATGAGCGCCTTCTCCGCAGCATTGGCCTCACTCAGGTAGCGGAACGTGAGGACAGGCGTACCGTAGCAGTCGCCCTTCACGCCCGTTACACGGTTCTCGTCGGCCGAATTGTTGATCATGTAGAAGTTTCTGAGCTGCGAGTTGGAGTTGGCAGGCGAATTGATCTGCAACTGACCGGCACTCACACCCGAGAAGAAGAAGTAGGGGTTCACCGAGAGGTACTGCTCCTCGGTAATGACCGCCTTGTTGGGCTGCTGCTTGGCCGAGCAGGTGTTGGCCTGATACTGGTAGGAGATCGGGTCAACCTTCTCGCGCCAATCGGTATTGGCATAAACCTCACCCGTCTCAGGAGAGAAGAAGGAGGCAAGCTGCTCCACATCGCGGCCTTGGCCCCAGACGCGCATACCCTCCCAGAACTTCACAAAGGGAACGTAGACAACGAAGCTCTCCGAAAGGGTGATCTGCTCGTGGCCATCGAAATAGAGGGCCTCGACCGAGGTAGTCGTATCACCATCCACGAAATCACCGGCCGGAACCGTAAACTGCAAGCGGGCATGCTCCTTGAAGAGCTGGGCCTCGAAACCTCCCACCAAAATCTTGTCCACCTTGTCCAGGTAGCTACCTGTCAGGGTAACGATTTTACCCATGGGCGTACGCTCGAAGCTCACAGCATCGAACTGCGGCACATAGCGCTTCACCTCGATCTCGGGGGCCGTCTCCAGCGGCGTGGTTACCACCTCGTTACCGTCGAAATAGGAGAGCGTGATGCGGGC
Organism: uncultured Alistipes sp.; assembly: GCA_964600455.1. Classification (GTDB taxonomy): domain Bacteria; phylum Bacteroidota; class Bacteroidia; order Bacteroidales; family Rikenellaceae; genus Alistipes. The sequence continues at coordinate 15,771 of CAZRJU010000007.1, forward strand.
CTTGTCGGACTCAACATAGGGACAACGAACCACCAACTCCTCCGCCGTGCGGCTCACGATCTCGGCCTCATTGGCCGTCTCATACCCCTCGGCCGTGAAGTAGACCGAACGAACGGCACCCATATAGCGACCGGCAATGAGCATCTGGTCACCCATATCAACCGACGCCTGCAGAATGGCCGTCGTGATCTCGGGGGCAGCATAGGAGTAGGTGAAGCGATCGGCCGAGGAGCTCTCGCCCACGGCATTGATCAGCGTGATCACACCCCCCGTAGCCTCGGCCGAAGCCTCGATCGAGAGGCGCGTATTGCTCACGCGCTCCAGGATAGGCACCTCTACCCCACCGATCTTGGCGGTGGTTACGGCATTGAGGTACTCACCCGTAATGATGATTTCACTCCCCACGGGGGCCGACATCGGCGAGAAGCTCTCGATCACGGGAACCGACTCGATCACCTCGTCCACATGGGTCTTGTCGCAGCCCACAAAGCCAACAAGTGCCATGAGGGCCGATATTGCCAAAATATTGTTTACAAACTTTTTCATAGTGCCAAGGTTTTTAGTATCCGACATTCTGAGCCACATCGGGGTTGATATTCATCACCGTAAGGGGTATCGGAAGCAGCGTCTGCCACTCGGCGATCGGATTAACCGTGTAGTTGTAGCCCGAGTAGAAGGTCTCCGAGGCGAGGTAGTTGTTGTAGGTCGAAACCGCAACACCCCAACGCAGCAGATCGAACCAACGGTGGTTCTCGAAAGCGAGCTCCGTACGGCGCTCGGCGCGTACTGCCTCGCGGAACTGGTAGCGCGACGAGAGATCCGAAGAGGTATAGGGACGTATGCCGGCACGTTCGCGGATCATGTTCAGGTGCTTGAAGGCCTCCTCGGTCGGGCCGTCGGTCTCGTTCAGGATCTCGGCATAGAGCAGCGCAATATCTCCCACACGCAGGATGGGCCAATCGTTCTCGCCATCATACTCGCTGGCCATATCCGGATCGAGGAACTTGGTTACGTAGCGCGTATCAATCCAACCGCTCACCACGTGGTTGTAACCCTCGGAGAAGCAGACCGCCTTGCGGCAATCCTCATACCCCTCCTCCGTATTGGCATTGAAGGCCGAGAGGATGTTGTCCGACGGGAAGTTGTAGTGCTTGGGCGAACCCATCACCACGCTGTTACCGTTGTTGAGCGGACCGAAGAGAGTCGAGAAGGGCGATCCCAGACCCACGTTGCCCGAGAGGTAACGCACGGCGAAGATGATCTCCTTGTTCATCTCGTTATCCTTGCTGAAGATCTTGGCATAGGGCTCCAGATCGGCACCCGACTGAGGAGCACCCACAGCAGCAAGTACCTCCTCCAAGAGGCCCTTGACTGCCATATACTTCTCCTCGCCCACGCTGTAATGGGTCATGTAGACCTTGGCCAACAGAGCACGGGCTGCGGTGAGCGTGGCACGCCCCAAATCCGACGAAGGCATCTGCACGGGCAGAAGCTCCTCATCAACGATCGTCTCGAGGTCGCTCTCGATCTGGGCATACACCTCCTCTACGGGCGAGCGCTGCATGCGGCGAGCCTCATCCGAACCGGTGGTGGAGGTTACCAGGAATACGGGGCCGTAGAGGCGCACTAAGTTGAAGTAGAGCATGGCACGAATAAACTGTGCCTCACCTCGATACTGGGCAGCCAAGACGGGATCGGCCACAACCTCCAGGTTCTCAAGTACCTGGTTGGCACGGTTGATCACCTTATAGGTGTTGTCCCAGTAGTCGCCTACCCACTCGTGGGCGGTCTCAACCGTACCCTGGTCGAGCTGCTCGATGAGCTTGGTATCCTGCGACGTCGAACCTGTACCACGCATGCGGGCATTGTCCGAGCGCAACTCGGTGAGGGCCCACTCGTGGTAGATCACGTCATAAAGACCGTTGTAGGTACCGATCACCAGCGTATTCACCGCCTCGGCATCGGTTACATAGTCACCGGCAGCGATCTCCGAGTAGGGATACTGATCCATGTTGCAACCCACCATAAGCAGGAGGGATGCCATGAGGGCCGCCAGCGCCGAATATTGGTTTTTGATTATCTTTTTCATGGTCATCTGTCGTATTAGAAGTTAAGATCGATACCGAAGCTGACGGTCGAGGTCAGGGGGAATCCACCACGCTGATACCCCGAGATCATCGGGCTCGAATACTGCGACGAGGTGTGGCGCGACTCGGGGTTCACACCCTTGTAGTCATCGCTCCAGAGGTAGGCTAAGTTCTGACCCGTCAGGTAGAGACGCAGACCGTTCAAGCCGATCTTACGAGCCACCTTCTTGGGGAAGGTATAACCGATCGTAACGTCGCGCAAGCAGAGGTAGGAGGCATCCTGCAAGGGATAATCCGTAAGCATGATGTTGTAACCGTTCTTGCCATAGGGGGTCTTGCCATCGCCACGGTGCGTGTCGCTCACCCAGCGATCCTTCAGATAGGCCTTGTTATACTTGTGGGTCTCGTTGTAGAAGACATCACCGTTGAGTACCGTAATGCCCTGTACGCCCTGCAAGAGGAACGAGATATCGAAGTTACCGATGCGGAAGCGGTTGGTCATACCCCACGTAAAGTCGGGATAGGGGTTGCCCAATGCGATACGGTCGTCATCGGAGAGGGTACCGTCGCCGTTGGCATCCCAGATGCGCAGACCACCCGGCACATCCTGTGCGAAGTGCGGATTCTGCGATATCTCCTCCAGGTTATTCCATACACCGATGGTCTTGAAGCCGTAGTACTGGATCAGCGGATCCCCTACACGGGCCAGATAGTTCTCATTACGCTCGCCCTGCGAGATCACCTGCTTTTCGCCACCGATCTCAAGGAGCTTATTACGCGAGAGCGAGAAGTTTACATGGGTCGACCACTCAAAGTTCTTACGACGGAACTGATAGGTATCCAACTGCACCTCAACACCCGAGTTGCGCACCTTACCGATGTTGTTCCACTGGCTGGTGTAGCCCGTAAAGGACTGGGTGGGCTGCTCAAAGAGCAGAGCGCGGGTTACCGAGTAGTAGGCATCCACCGTGAGGTTCACGCGGTTGTCGGCCACACCCCAATCCAGACCCACGTTGAACTCGTCGGTCTGCTCCCAGGTGATATACTGGTTGGCCTGGGTGGTCGAGGTATCGGCAATACCGGGGGTCAGCGTACCGTTACCCGAACCCGTTACATAGTTCTCGCTACCGAGCAGCGAGAGGGCTGCCTGGTGGGGCACCGAGTTGTTACCCGTCACACCATACGAAGCACGCAGCTTAAGGTTGGTGAGCCAACGCGAATCCTTGAGCCAGGGCTCCTCCGAGAGACGCCAACCAAGCGATACGGAGGGGAACCAGGCGGTACGGTTGCCCTTCGTGAAGAGCGACGAGATGTCGGAACGAATCGAGGCCGAGAGCAGGTACTTGCCGCCAAACGAGTAGTTAACACGAGCTAAGAACGACTGCAAAATCTCATCCGGATCACGGTAGGTACCCGTACCATCGGATTTACCATTATTCGTTGAAGCCAACTCAAAAATCGTAGCCGCATTCAGCGTATGGATGTTATCCGTAGCAAAGCCCGTACCCGTCAATGAAACATAGTCCAAGCGAGTAGACTGCGCCGTATAACCGCCCAGGATCTCAATGTCGTGACGACCAAACTCACGGTGCCAATTCAAGGTATTCTCCGTCAAGAGGTCGATATAGAGTGTGCTCCTAAAAGAGGCCTCCGAGGGAGTACCATCCTTCGTCGCATTCACATTGGCATAGTCATACGAAGGAGCGTAGCGGGCCGTAAAGCCGTTCGAGGTCTTGAACTCCAGACCGCGGGCTAACTTGATGGTCAGGTAGATGTTACCCGTACCGGTGAAGCGCTCGCTCCAGCGGGTCGTATTGGCCATCACGCTCTTGGGGTTGTTGTTCGAGGAGTTAAAGGGCGATCCCTTCTCCCAGGTGGGATTGCCATACTCATCCAAATCACCCGTCGGGGTAAGGATATTGTTGAAGTGGCTGCCTCGCGCGAAGCCCGTGGGGCCCTCCTGACCCGAGCACATGGCCAGGTAGGAGCTCGACCAATCGTTGTGATAAACGGGCAGGAACGAGGGGGTACGGTAGAAGTCGATAAAGTTGTTGCGCGGACGCGTACCCTTCTGGTAGCTGGCCGAGATGTTGGCACCAAAGACTACGTTTCTCGAGAGGTCGGCATCGAATTTGGCACGGAAGTTCACCTTCTGCACCTCATTCTGCAGCATGATACCCTGATCGCGGGTCCACGAAGCCGAGGAGTAGTAGCGCACCCCCTTCTTGCCACCCGAAACCGAGAACTGCACATTGGTAATGCTGGCCACATCGCGCAGACCCTCACGCTGCCAATCGGTCGAACCCATATTGGACTCCACCCAGGCGGCAGCACGATCCTGCGCCTTGGCAGCGGGACCGCCGAGCGACTCCTCCCAATTCTGGAGATCACGATACTCGGTTGCCGTCAACAGATCGTGGAGCTGATAGGCATACTTAACGCCCTGATAGAACTTCACCGAGTAGCGGGCACGCTCGGCCGAACCACTCTTGGTCGTTACGAGGATCACGCCATTGGCGGCACGCGAACCATAGATGGCGGCCGAGGCGGCATCCTTCAGGATCTCGATCGACTTCACGTCGGCCGGATTGATGTCGGCCAGCGTAAGCGTACCGGGGAAACCGTCCACAACGATCAGCGGTGCACTGTCGGCCGAAATGGAGCCCGTACCACGTACACGAATCGTGGGAGCAACACCCACCTCCGAGGTGATATTGTTGATTTGAAGACCCGGGATCTGGCCCTGAAGGGCTACCGAGAGGTCGGAAACGGGGCGATCGGCCAACGCCTCACCATCGAGCTTGGCAATCGAACCCGTCAGGTGGCTCTTGGTCTGGGTACCATAACCCACAACGATCACCTCATCCAGGACAGCCACATCCTGCTCCATCTCCACACGAATCTCGGTCTGGCTCCCCACGGGAACCTCTACCGTACGGTAACCGATATAGGAGAGCACCAGAACGGCATTCTCATTGGGAACGGCAATCTCAAACGTACCATCGAGGTTCGTCGAGACACCCGTCTGCGGGGGATCGCGTAGCACTACCGCAACACCCACCATCGGGCCTTCGGCATCCACGACCACTCCCTTCACCGTGCGCCGCTGGGCAAACATCGAAGTCGAGCCTACGATGAGCACCAAAAGAAGCGCAAACGCTTTGTAAAGTAAATTCTTTGCCATAAGCGATTCAGATTAAGTAGTTATCATTTAATTAGTTAGTTGTTCTATCCGGCTTGTTTTTATTGGTTAACCAAACTGGTCAACCAATTTTATTTTCACAAAGAAACAAAAAAAAATCCGAAAAATGAAATTTTCGGATAGAAACTTAACAAAAAGGTATTTAATTTTTTTTTATAAATGCAGTTCTCCAAAGTGTGCGCCATTATATATAAGGTGAGCTACCGATCGAGCAGGGTCAACAGCTCCTCGGGGTCGTGAATCAGGTAGTTGGCTCCGCCCAAATGCTCCTCTCTGCAGAAGCCCCAGTCAACGGCTACGGAGCGCACACCGGCGGCGCGGGCTGTGGCAATATCGACCGGTGAATCGCCCACATGGAGGGCCTCCCCGGGGGCGGCACCGACCAACCGAAGAGCCGAGAGATCCATCGCAGGGTTGGGTTTCAGAGGCATATCGGCCGATTGACCGTAACAGGCCACAAAGGGGATTGTGGGGAAGAAGCGGGCCATAAGGCGATCGACCCCCGTCTGGAACTTATTGGAGGCTACCGCAAGGCGGATGCCGCGGGCCGTGAGCATCTCCAACAGGGGCAGAATCCCCGCATAGGGGGTGGTATAGCGGTCGATCTTGTCGCAATAGGTAGCCACAAACTCTTCGCGCAGCTCCTCCACGAGCTGTTCACACCGCACGGCCTCGGGCAGAGAGCGCTCCACCAGGCGACGGATGCCGTTCCCGATGAAGGAGGGGTAGCGACTCAGGGGATGAGTGGGATAGCCCCTGCGCTCTAACACCTCGTTGCAGCAAGCTCCCAGATCATCCAGCGTATTGAGCAACGTGCCGTCCAGATCGAAGATGATGAGCTTAATCACGACGGCGGTAGATTTTATAGCCCACCAGGGCCACCAGGATCGAGAAGAGGGGACTCAGGTAGTTGAAAACACAATAGGGCAGGTAGGTAAAGGTGGCCACCCCGAGCACCGTGGCTTGTGTCATGCCGCACGAGTTCCAGGGGATCAGCACCGAGGTTACCGTGGCCGAATCCTCCACGGCGCGGCTCAGCAGGCGCTCCTCCAGCCCCAGACGGCGGTAGAGGTCGCGGAAGAGGCGGCCCGTGAGAATGATCGAGATGTACTGGTCAGCCGTGGCCATGTTGAAGAAGAGGCCTCCCCCCACTGTGGCTGAGACGGCTACACGCGGGCGACGGATCCAGCGCACAAAGCTATTGGTCAGGGCGGCCAACATCCCGCTACCGGTCATCACCCCGCCAAACGACATGGCACAGAGGATCAACCACACCGTATTCATCATACCGGCCATACCACGTGTCGAGATCAGGGCATTGAGCTCCTCGCTCCCCGCATCAATGGCCGTGGGGCCGAAGGCCGCCGTAAGCACCCCCTTGAAGCCGACCAGAAAACCTCCTCGACCGGTCTCACCGGCCACCTCGGCCACCAAATCGGGTTGGAAGAGCGGGAAGGCAAGGGCAGCCAACAGCGTTGCAACAAAGAGCGTAACGATAGCCGGCAGTTTTCGGACGATCAAAAGGCCCGTAATAACCGGTACGAGCAAGAGCCAGGGGGTGATATGAAAGGTCTCGCGCAGCTGCTCGGTAAAGAGGTGAACATCCCCCTGCGGCTCAACCTCATGGCTCAGACTCGCCACCAAGAAGACTAGCAGAGCCACCACAAGCGAGGGAATCGTCGTGAAGAGCATATAGCGGATATGGGTAAAAAGCGGCACCCCGACGGTCGAAGAGGCCAAGACCGTGGTATCCGACAGGGGCGAGAGTTTATCCCCGAAGTAGGCCCCTGAGATGATGGCTCCGGCAATCCACCCCTCCTCAAAACCGAGGGCCCGGCCGATACCCATCAGGGCTACGCCAATAGTGGCGATCGTCGTCCACGAGCTGCCCGTCATAAGCGACACGGCCGAACAGATCAGGCAGCAGGCCGCCAGAAACCAGCTCGGATGGAGCACCTCGAGACCGTAGCAGATCAGCGTGGGCACTACCCCACTCACCATCCACGTTCCGGCAATCGAGCCGATCAAAAGCAGGATGATGATAGCCGAGGCCGAGGAGCGGATATTCTCGATGATCTCCCCCTCAAGACGCGACCAACTAACCCCATAGAGCCCCATCGAGAGCATCACGGCCACCGATGCAGCCGAGAGCAATGCGATCTGGCTGCCGCCTGCAATCGAGTCGCTGCCAAAACATTTGATCACCAACACCAACAATCCAGCCAATACCGTCAGCGGAATCAGCGCCACCCACCCCGAAGGGCTCTTCTCATACTTCTTTGTTGTTTTCATCTTCCCATTCACCTTAACCACGGCCGGAGCGAGCATCCTGACTTGGGAACGGCTCCCAACCTTCACCTTAAACGAACATCAAGCCCCGAGGGCTTCAGTTCCACGGGCAAAAATAGTACTTTTTTCCCAAAGCCCACCCCTCCAAAAGAAAAAAGCCTCGAAAACAAAAGGAGGAAGCTCCTAACAGAGCCTCCCCCAAAGAATTACGGCCGAGCCGTGTGACTACTTGACGGCGATGGCGTCGATCTCGACCAAAGCGCCCATCGGCAACTTGGCCACCTCATAGCATACGCGGGCAGGTTTATCGCCCTGGAAGTACTCGGCATAGATGGCGTTCATGGCGGCAAAGTCCGTGATCGAGTCGAGCAGCACGGTGGTCTTTACTACGTTGTCGAAGCTGTAGCCCGCCTCCTGAAGGATATGGCCCAGGTTCTTGAGCGACTGGTGGGTCTGCGCCTCGATACCCTCGGCCATCTGGCCCGTGGCACCATCAATGGGGAGCTGACCCGAGATGTAGAGTGCGCCGTTCTCCACGGCCTGCGAATAGGGGCCTACGGCCTTCGGGGCCAAGGGCGATGCGATAATCTTTTTCATGTTATAATCGGTTAAAAGGTTTGCGTGGTTTCTTTGAGCAAAGATAGCATATTTTTGGCAATATCCGCATTTTCGGGCTCGCCATTTTTTTAGTACCTTTGCCCGTCCGGTCGTCCCGGCATACGAAATGGGGGTGCCGGTGCGTTAGTTAAGCAGTATCAAACCGAAAAAAGAGAGAACAACATGAAGGGATTTCGTTGGATTATCGGCCTGATGGTGGCCGCACTGATGGTAGGCTGTTGCAGCCAATGCCGCAAGACACAAAAGATGCGCAAACCGCTGGTTGGAACCGAGTGGCAACTTATTCAGCTCGGCGGTGAGAAGGTCGAGGGGTTGGAGAGCAAGGAGAGCTACACGCTTCACTTCACACCCGAGGGCGACCTCTACGGCATGGGCTCCTGCAACCGCATCATGGGGCGCTACACGACCGACGAGGAGCGCAACCTGAAGATCGGCACGATGGCCTCGACCCGTATACTCTGCCGCGATCATCAACGCGAGGCGGCCTTCATCGAGGCCTTAGAGCGCACGACCCACTACGATATGGATGGGCCGATGATGATGCTCCTCTCGGATGGCTACTTAGTGGCGCTCTTCCAGGCTGTGGGGAGTGCTCCCGTCACCGAGAAGTAGTCCCACTCTTCCCCTCCTAAAACAGGTAGCGTGCCGCCCCTTCGGGATGGCACGCTACCTGTTTTAGGGAAAGCTCGCTTACTCCAGAATCGTCTCGCAGTAGGCGCAACGGCACCCCTCTGCCGTACGGATCGAGAGTTGATCGACATCCTCCGTCGAGGAGATGCAGACCGGATTGGGACAACGATGAAGCCCCACCTGCAACCCCTCGGCCAGTTGCGGCGTATGGGAGAAGGGACGGTTCTCGGGAGCCCATTTCAAAAGGCTGTAAATCAGCGCCATGCGCACAAACTTACCATTCTCCACCTGACGGAAATAAGCGGCACGCGGATCATTATCCACTTCGCGTGTGATCTCATTCACACGCGGCAGCGGATGCAATACGATCATATCCTCACGGCCCAAAGTCATCTTCTCCACATCGAGCACGTAGCAATCCTTCACGCGGTTGTACTCCTCCTCCGAGGCGAAGCGCTCCTTCTGCACACGCGTCATATAGAGCACATCCAACTCGGGCATCGCCTCCTCGAGGGTCGAGAGTTCCTTGTAGCTGAGGCCCGACGAGCGCATCTCCTCCAGCATGTAGGCCGGAAGACGCAACTCCTCAGGCGAGATCAGCACCACGCGGATACCGGCGTAACGCGAGATTGCCTTGATGAGCGAGTGAACCGTGCGACCATACTTCAGATCGCCGCAGAAGCCGATCGTCAGGTTATCCAGACGGCCCTTCTCGCGGTGGATGGTCAATAGGTCGGTCATCGTCTGCGTGGGGTGGCTGTGGGAGCCGTCGCCGGCATTGATCACCGGAATACCGGCATACTGCGAAGCCACAAGCGGAGCACCCTCCTTGAAGTGGCGCATGGCGATAATATCGGCAAAACAGCGAATCACACGCACCGTATCGGCCACGGTCTCGCCCTTCGAGACGCTCGACGAGGCGGCATCCGAGAAGCCGATCACCGTGCCTCCCAACTCCAGCATGGCCGAGGTAAACGAGAGGCGCGTACGGGTCGAGGGCTCGTAGAAGAGCGTAGCCAACTTCTTACCCTTGAGCACCGCACTATACTTTTCGCGGTGGGCAATGATATCCTCGGCCAAAGCAATGATCTCGTTGATCTCCTTCACGGAGAGATCGGTGGGGTCAATTAAGTGTCGCATACCTAACCAGTTAACGGGATTGAACAATTAAGCCATCCAACTCTCGTCCGAGGGATTGTTGCGGAAACGGATCAGGCGATCCTTATCCTCGGGCTTGATATACCCCTCCTCGGCAGCCACCTCAACCAGCGAATCGAGGTTCGAGAGCGAGTAGTTGATCACATTGGCCTCGGCCATGCGATCCAGCCCCTTCTTCATGCCATAGGTGAAGATCGAAGCCACACCCAAGACCTCGGCACCCGCCTCACGCAAGGCGTTGACTACCTCGATGCAGGAGCCGCCCGTCGAGATCAGATCCTCGATTACGACCACCTTCTGGCCCTTCTCCAGCTTACCCTCAATCTGGTTGCCACGGCCATGATCCTTCGAGCCCGAGCGCACATAGCCCATCGGCATATCGAGAATCGTAGCCGTAATGGCGGCGTGGGCGATACCGGCCGTCGAGGTACCCATCAGCACCTCGGCCTCGGGGAACTTCGTGCGGACAATCTCGGCCAGGCCCGCCTCGACGTGCTTGCGCACCTCAACAGCCGTCAGCGTGAGTCGGTTGTCACAATAAATCGGGCTCTTGATGCCACTTGCCCAGGTGAAGGGCTGCTCGGGGCGGAGGAATACCGCACCAATCGAGAGCAAATCTTTCGCAATCTGTTTTTCCATAATGCTTCTATTTTTTTTGTTTGTTCTTTTATTCTTCTGTTAAGCGCCGAGTGCCTTGCGCAGCAGCTCTTCGACCTCCTCTTTGTAGATGCCGCCCTCGTGCAACTTCTCACCACCCAGGTAGAAGGTCGGCACATAGTAGTAGTCGTAACGGTCGGCCACCTCAGGCTGCTCGGACTCCTCGATGAGTTCAATCTCTACGGCCCGCAGCTCTTCGTGCTCGGCCTTGAGTTCCTCGATATACTGCAAAGCCCTTTTGCAGAAGGGGCAGTTTTTCAGGTAGAAGAGAGTCATAACAATTCAGAATTCAAAATTCAAAATTCACAATTTTTCTCATCAGTCATTGCGAGGAGGGAGGTTTACCGACCGACGTGGCAATCTCCCACAATTTTTTAATTTTAGGCGAGCCGTCGTAACGACGGTTCTATTTGGGCTTTCATGCTG
>CAZRJU010000008.1:0-26102 GCA_964600455.1 uncultured Alistipes sp.
CGAAGTCGTGCTTGTTGGACTTCAAGTGGTTCGTAAGGTGGTTGCTACGGTACGAAAACAGCGCGATCTGGCTCTCAGGAGAACCCGTGTCGGTGTTAGACTTGCCGTACTGGCCGAAAAGCTCTTGCTTTTTCTCTGCGGTTAAATAACCCATTTTCTTAAAAGTTTTTAGAAGTTCCACTCTACGACATATTCTCCTTACCGAATCATGCCAGAGCGTGGCGCAAAGGTACACATTTTTTTCTATTTCAAAGAGTTTTATGAAAAATTATTCCGCTTTTCGGGGATGACGGAAAAAGACCCTCTTCGACAAAAGTGCGAATGGAAGAGAAAATTGTCCGAAAAGTCGGTTTTATTTTGTGCTTTTTGTCCTATTTTTTATATCTTTGCAACATGAAACGAATTACAACTCTCATTTTCGCAGCCCTGCTGCTGTTGGTTTCCTGCAAGCCCAAAGCCACTTATCATATCCTGGAGGGAGGGATCTTGGGAACCAATTTCCGGGTAATCGTGAAAAGTTCGGAGCCCTTCAACGAGATCCGCGACCGCATTCTGGCCATTGATGCCGAGATGAAGCGCTCGATGTCGATCTTCGATACCTCCTCACTCCTGAGCCGACTGAACAACAACCTGACCGATTCGGTCGACCAACACATCATCCGCAACTTGGAGTTGGCCCGCGAGATCAGCCGCCTAAGCGACGGGGCCTACGATGTCACGGTCTACCCCCTGGTCAAGGCCTGGGGATTTGCCTCCACCAAACAGGAGGAGAGCCCCAACCTCGACTCGCTCTTGGAGTTTGTGGGCTATGAGAAGGTGTGGATCGAAGAGGGACGCCTGTGCAAGCAGGATCCGCGCGTACAACTCGATTTCAACTCCATTGCCAAGGGCTACACGGTGGATTGCATCTGCGAAATGCTCGAAGCGTTGGGAGCTGAACACTATATGGTTGACGTCGGAGGCGAGGTGCGTTGCCGGGGTCGCAACAGCCACGGAACAGCCTGGCGTATCGGCGTGGAGCGTCCCGAGGAGGGGATCCTCTACGGTTCGGCCACCGAGGCCCGTATCGGACTGAGCGATGCCGCCATGGCCACCTCGGGCAACTATCGCCGCTTCTTTGTCAACCCCGACGGGGCGAAGATTGCCCACACGCTCGACCCCAAGACGGGCAAGAGTGTCCTCTCGCGCCTGCTCTCGGCCAGCGTGATTGCCCCCACCTGCGCCCGCGCCGATGCCATGGCCACCATGTATCTCTCGATGGGTGCCGAGCGTGCTTTAGAGGCAGCCAAGGCCGACCCGGAGGCGTGTGTGCTCTTTATCTTGGCCCCCGAACGCGAGGGTGATCCGATGGAGGTGTGGTGTTCACCGGCCATGGAGCAACTGATCCTCTAATCCTCAACCCCCTTAGGCGTGAAAAAAGCACTTCTACTCTATAACGACCGTTCGGGAAGAGGGCGTATTGCCAAAAAGGTGGAGCCCATCACGGCCGAGTTTCGTGCCGGAGGCTACTCCCTGGAGCTCCACCCGATCGACTTCCACGAAAACCCCTTCACGGGGCGCAACGACCTGGATCTGGTGGTGGTGGCCGGTGGAGACGGCACGGTGAACTATGCGGTCAACAAGCTCAAAGAGGCCCGATTGGATCTGCCGATGGGCGTACTGCCGGCCGGCACAGCCAACGACTTTGCCCGCGCCCTCGGGATGGATCGCAATGTGGTGAAGGCCGCCCGACAACTCGTTTCGGGTGTGGAAAGACGAATCGACTGCGGCTGCGTCAACGGCCTCTATTTTGTCAATGTCTTCAGTTTCGGCATCTTCACCACGACATCACAACGCACCCCCGATGCCCGCAAACACCGCATCGGCAAGTTGGCCTACCTGATCGAAGGGGTGAAGGAGTTTCGTTCGATGCACGGCGTACCGTTGCAGGTGCGTGCCGACGGCCGATCCTTCGACCTGAATTCGCTGATGGTGCTGGTCTTTAACGGCGAAACGGCCGGAGGCTTTCACTTAGCCCGCCGGGCCAGTGTGCGCGATGGTCTGTTCGATGTTCTGATGCTCGAGAAGCGCAACTTCCTGCGCTCGACCTGGGCCATGGGGCGTTATCTGCTCGGAGGCAACCCCTCGATCGTACACCGCCTTCAGGTGAGCGACCTCTATATCGAATCGGCCCTCAACGAACCGACCGACGTGGATGGACAACCCGGCGCCGAATTTCCGCTCCACGTGCAGTGCCTGAAGGGGGAATTACGCATCCTCTGCCCCGCAACCCCGGAAGAGGCCGCCGAAAAACAACAACCGATTAAGTAAGCATACCATTAAGATATGAACGACCTGAAAAATAAGAAAAAGCCGACCAACAGCCCCAACAGGCTCTCGATTCCGCACTTAAAGCGTGAGATGCACGACGTCACCTACCTTTCGGACGACTTCGTGATCTCGACCATCAACTCGCAGAACGATTACACGGTTATGCAGAAACCGATCACGATGGATGGTTTTCTGGCCATTATCCTCATGAGCGGCGAAGCTACGGTGAAGATCAACCTGAACGAATACTCCTTGAAGCCCAACGACATTGCCATCTTCTCGCCCGACTCGATCATCGAGTTGGAGCACTACTCGGATGCGGCCGCGGCTTACGTGCTCGCCTTCTCGAAATCCTTTGTCAATGAGATTCAGGTCGATTTGGCCACTTCGTTGCCGGTCTACATGCGCTTTGGCAAGGAGCCGGTGCTCCATGTTACCGCACGCGACATTCAGGAGATCCGCCAGGTATTCCAGTTGATCAAGACCTTGGTACGCAGCGACAAGGAGCGCTATCGCCACGAGATGATCCGTTCGCTCTTCACGACCGCCTTCTACATCATCACCGAACTCAACCTGCGCGAACAGCCGCGCAACCAGAGTCGGGGTCGCGGAGAGGTGATCTTCGAGGAGTTTACTGCCCTTTTGCAGCAGTACAACCGCCAGGAGCGCAACGTGAGCTTCTATGCCGGCAAACTCGGCATTACCCCCAAGTACCTCTCCTCGATCGTGAAGGATGTGAGCGGCAAGACTGCTGCGCGTTGGATCGACGAGTCGGTGATCCTGGAGGCCAAAGCGATGCTCAAATACTCGGGGTTGAGTATTCAGGAGATCGCCTACCAACTCAACTTCAGTACGCAATCCTTCTTCGGCAAGTACTTCAAGCAGCACACCGGCACCTCGCCCTCGCGCTTCAAGCACAAGGGATAGGCCCCTCCTTTTCAAAATCGTATCACCCAACGACAGGCTTAAGCGTAGTATGAAATATTTTGGAGCACACGTGAGTGCATCGGGCGGCGTGGAGAATGCCCCGCGCAATGCACAGGCCATCGGCGCTACGGCCCTGGCCCTCTTTACCAAGAATCAGCGCCAGTGGAGTGCCCCTTCATTGAGCACCCAACAGATCGAGGCCTTCCGCCGCGCCATGGCCGAAGGGGGCTACACGGCTGCACAGGTACTGCCCCATGACAGCTACCTGATCAACCTCGGAAATCCCGATCCGGAGGCATTGGCCAAGTCGCGCCGCGCCTTCCTCGAGGAGATGGAGCGCTGTGAAGCACTGGGGCTCGACCGCCTCAACTTCCACCCCGGAAGCCATCTGCGCGTGATCTCGGAGGAGGCCTCGCTCGACCTCATTGCCGAGTCGATCAACCTTGCCTTAGCTCGCACGCAAGGGGTTACGGCCGTCATCGAGAACACGGCCGGCCAGGGCTCCAACTTGGGCTACCGTTTCGAGCAGCTGCGCTACCTGATCGACCGCATCGAGGATAAGAGCCGCGTGGGAGTCTGCCTGGATACCTGCCATGCCTTTGCCGCGGGCTACGACCTCTCCTCGGAGATGGCCTGCGATATGACCTTCGACGAATTTGACCGCATCGTGGGCTTCGGCTTTTTACGCGGCATGCACTTGAACGATGCCATGAAACCCTTAGGCAGCCGGGTCGACCGCCACATGCCCTTGGGCGACGGACACATCGGTTGGGCCGCCTTCCGCTACATCGCCCGCGACAGCCGTTTCGACAACATTCCGCTCATCCTGGAGACCCCCGACGAGAGCCGTTGGGCCGCCGAGATCGAGACCCTGAAACGTTTAAGCGAGGAGTAGGCCGCACCTTGAAGAGCTACAAGGGGCGGGGCATCGTACTGCATACGCTCAAATATGGCGACCGTTCGCTGATTGTCCACCTGCTGACCGACGTGGGGGGCCGCCAGAGTTTCATGGTGCCGGGGATTCGCTCCTCGCAAGGACGTGGCTCGAAGGCCGGACTCTTTCAGCCGCTCTTTGCCGTGCAGTTCGAGGGGCTGGAGTCGCCCCGTATGGAGATGCACCGCTTTAAGGAGGTGCAGAGCGGCATTGTCCTCACCTCCACCCCCTTCGATGTACGCAAATCTACCATCGCCCTCTTTATGGCCGAGGTGCTCTACCGCTTGGTGCGGGAGAGCGAGGCCAACCCCACGCTCTTTGACTTTGTGTGGGGCTCGATCGAGGCGCTCGATGCCTTGGAGGAGGGGATGGCCAACTTCCACCTCTGGTTTCTCTCCAACCTGAGCCGCTTTTTGGGCTTCTATCCGACAGGAGAGTACCACGTGGGCGAGTGGTTCGACATCCGTGAAGGGGCCTTTGTGTCCACACAACCCCTCCATCCGCAACACTTCTCTCCCGAGAATGCCGCCTTCTTCCGCGATTTTACGGAGTGCGACGTCCGCTTTCTGAGCGAGATCGGCATGAATCGCCACCAACGCGTACGCCTGATGCAGGATCTGCTCTCCTACTACGCCTACCACCTCGACGCAATCCAACAGGTGCGCTCGGTAGAGGTGTTGCAGTCGGTCTTTTAGGTCGGCGGCGGGTTTGGCGGATCCGGAAAATTTTTCTACTTTTGTCCGGTAGAACCATATCCCTTCAAAACAAAGAAAAACAAACGAAAAGCAATAATGAAAAAACTCTACTTAACCCTTTTCCTGGCCGCCATGACCCTGAGCGGCTTTGCCCAGATCTCCATCGACGAGGTGGAGGCTGAGACCAAGGCCGAATTCCGCGACTCGATCTCCACCACGGAGGTCTCTTCGGAGTATTTCAACGAGGCCCGCTACCGTGCCGAGCGTGCCGCCATCCGCAAGGAGCGCAACTTCTTAGAGTTTGGCGCCGCAGTGCAGGGGACACTCTCCTCCTACAACGATGCCTGGATCGCCACCTCGGGCGGTGATAACTCAATCGCCGTAATGGCCACCATGCGCCTGCACCACATCTTCACGAAAGAGCGTTTCACCATCGAGACGAAGTTTGATGCCAAGTTTGGCTACAACCGTATGAAGGTGGAGTATGAGGATGGCTCCGACGAAGGGGTATGGTTCAAGAATCAGGACGAGTTCCAGATCTCGGCAGCCCCGGCCTACAAATTCTCGAAAAACTGGAATTTCGGTTCGATCATCAAGTTCCGCACGCAGTTTGCTAATGGATACAAATCGCGTACGGAGCAGGAGGCTGCCCACCGCAAGAGCCGCTTCATGTCGCCCGGTTACTTCGACGTGTCGCTCGGTTTCACCTACAACTGCCCCAAGAAGGGGCTCCCCTTCAAGGTCAACCTCTCGCCCATCGCCCTGAGTGCGACCTTTAACGAGAGTGAGCGCGTACGCGAAAACGACTTCCTCTACGGCATTGAGGATCCGACCAAGACCTCGCTTTGGGAGGGAGGTTCCTCGATTCAGGTCGACTTCGACCGCACCTGGGGTAAGAACGGTTGGTTGCGCTACCGCACCACCTTCACCTCGTTCTATGGTTGGATCTCGGCCATCAGTCAGGAGAACCGCTACTCGAAGTTTGATGCCTTTAAGGCGGCTACCGAGGAGTGGAAAAACAACGGACAGGATATAAGCCTGAAGCCCGCCTTGGCCATCCACCCCACGGTGCGTTGGGAGAACACGATCGAGCTGAAAGCCACGAAGTATATTGCCACGCAGATCAACTTCCAGCTCTACTACAACCGCGCCCAGTGCTACGATGTGCAGTTGCAGACGCTGCTGAGTGTCGGCTTCTCCTATACCTTCAAGAATAAGTAATGTACCGCAACTCGAAACGAACCATTCTCTTCCCGCTGATTCTGGCTGCGGGGGTGCTCTCGGGGCTCTTCTTGGGGCTCTTTCTGGGGCGCACACGGGCCGAATCGCACCTAAAGGGGCTGTTGCAGCAGGTAACCCTGCCGAGCGACAAGCTCTCCTACACCCTCTCGCTGATCGAACACCACTACATCGACTCGATCACGCGGGACTCGCTGGTGGAGCAGGCTCTGCCGATCCTGATCAGCGAACTTGACCCCCACTCCTCCTACATTCCGCTGCGCGATATGCAGGCGGTGAACGAACCCCTCGAGGGGGAGTTCGACGGAATAGGCGTGGTCTTTAACATGGCCACCGATACGGTGGTGGTGCTCAACGTCATCCGCTCGGGCCCGAGCGACAAGGCCGGCATAAGGGCCGGCGACCGCATCATGCGGATCAACGATACGCTCGTAGCAGGCCAAAAGATTCCGCAGGATCAGATCGTAAAGCGGCTACGCGGCAAGCGTGGCACGCAAGTTCGTCTCGCACTGCAACGCCAACAGATCGAAGAGTTGATCGAGGTGGAGGTTACGCGCGACGTAATCCCCATGAAGTCGGTGGATGCCGCCTTCATGCTCACGCCCAAGATCGGTTTTTTGAAGCTCTCGCAATTTGCCCGCACCTCGCATGCCGAGTTGCTCAAGGCCTTGGATCGTTTTGAAAAGGAGGGAGCCGAAGGGTTGATCTTCGACCTTCGAGGCAACTCGGGGGGCTACCTGGATCAGGCAATTCTGATTGCCAACGAGTTCCTGGAGGCCGGGAAACTGATTGTCTACACGGAGGATCGTGCCGGCAAGCAGTTGCGCGAGTACAGCGACGGACAAGGGCGGGCCACGAAGCTGCCCTTAGCCATATTGATCGACGAGGAGAGCGCCTCTTCGTCGGAGATTCTGGCAGGAGCCGTGCAGGATAACGACCGTGGTACGATTGTCGGTCGACGCTCCTTTGGCAAGGGGTTGGTGCAACGCCAGATCCCCTATCCCGACGGATCGGCCCTGCGCCTCACCACCGCCCGCTACTACACCCCCACAGGCCGCTGCATCCAGAAGCCCTATACCAAGGGGGATGCCTACGGCTACGAGATGGAGATCTGGCAACGCTACCGCGACGGCGAGATCTTCTCGGCCGACAGTGTCCACCTGGCCGACTCGCTGCGCTATACCACTCCGGGAGGTCGCACGGTCTATGGCGGAGGCGGTATCATGCCCGACCGCTTTGTAGCGGCCGACACCACCGACATCACCCCCTGGTTCGTACAGGTATCGGGGCGTAATATCCTCTATCGCTACACGATGGAGTATGCCGATCGCCACCGAGAGGCGTTGAACCGGGTGGAGCGCATCGAGGAGTTGCAACAACTGCTCGATGCCGACCATGGCCTGGTGGGAGGATTCCTGCGCTATGCCGAGCGCCAGGGCGTGAAACCCGACGCCGAGCAGATTGCCCGTTCGCGCAAGATTGTCGAGGCGCAGCTGCGTGCCTATATCGGCCGCAACACCTCGCTCGAAGATAACGGTTTCTACTGCAACATCTACCCGATTGATCGGGTGATTTTGGCCGCCATCGAGGAGTTGGAAACCGCATTACAAACCCCAAAAACAGCCCAATAACATGTGGAAAAGAGTTGTCGGCACCCTCTTCTTGATTGGTGCCATCACCATTTTGATCTACGCCTGGATGGGGCGCTCGCGCTACACCTCGCTCCTGCCCCTGCCCAAGGCGAGCGGCGAGCAGCTTGAGGCCCTCCCCGAGGTAGCGCCCATTGTTGAAGGGGCTCCCATCGAGCTGCCAGAAGCCGCTGTTGACCCGACCGGAGAGCCGGCCGTTGAGCCCGCTGCCGAGGAGGCTGTAGTAGCCCCCGAACAACCGGAGAAGCCGGCCGCTACACCCCCGATCCGGTAGCCCCCGAGCGACAAACAAAAGGAAGAGCCTGCCCCACAACGGAGCAAGCTCTTCCTCTTTTGTCTTTAGGAGGCTTCTACATCTCGATCTCGCCATCCTCTTCAACGGTCGAAGGCAAACCCTTTCCCTTGTTGGAGCGCTTGGCCTTCTCGATCTGTTTCTTGAGTGCATCAAAGGCGTTGTCAAAGGCCTCCTCGAAGCTCTTGGCCTGGCTATCGGCTACCATATCGCCACCCGGCACATGGAGCGTGATGGTGGCTACCTTATTTCCCTTCTCATGGTCCTTATCCAGTTTGAGAATGACATCGGATCCGGTTGCGCGCTCGGCAAAACGGTCAAGTTTGGCCATCTTGTTCTCTACAAATTCGATCAAACGCTTGTCAGCGTCGAACTTCACGGATTGAATGTTTACCTTCATAGCCTTAAAATTTTAATGGTTAATATATTCATGGTGCTCACGGCACCCTGCTTGTATGCTTTATCTCCTCTGCCTCAATCCCTCTGCAAGAGCCCGTCAAAGCCTCCTCAAAAGGTGCCTCCCTCACGCTTTCTTGGCCCCGGAGGCCTGCTCGCGGGGGTGTGCCTGCGCATAGACCTCCTGCAGACGGGTGATCGTATTGTGCGCATAGACCTGCGTGGATCGTAGCGACGAGTGGCCCAAAAGCTCCTGAATCTCCCGCATATCGGCCCCGCGGTTCAGCAGGTGGGTGGCAAAGGTGTGGCGCAGGACGTGGGGGCTGCGTTTGCCCTGTACTCCCCCGAGTTCCAACTCCCGTTTCACGATACGATAGACCGTTATGCGGGAGATGCGCGTACCTTGTGGAGATAAAATTAGTGCATTTTCTCCGTTTTTGCAAATATTTTGCCGCTTAATTTCGGAAAGGTAGCTGAAAATACGCTCTCGCAGGGGTTCGACAAGGGGAATGATGCGCTCCTTGCGCCCCTTTCCAAAGATGCGCAACGAGGTGTAGTCGTCCGAAAAATCCGTAAGGTTGATCCCGACCAGCTCCGCCAGACGAATCCCGCAACCATAGAAGAGTTCGATGATGAGCAGATCACGCAGGGCCCTGAAGTGCTCCAACGAACGCTCATTGTGCTCGTCCAGAATCTGCTCCATGCGGCTCTCGGGAAGAAAACTCGGAAGGCGCTTAGGACTCTTAAGCGGAGTTATCCGATCCATCGGATTACGCTCGATAAGCCCCTGCTGAAGCAGATAACGAAAGAGGCTGCGCAAGGAGGAGAGCTCCCGATTGAGCGACGAGGCGGCAATGTGATCCCGCTCCGAGCGGCAGATGATCCACTCGCGCACCATCTCGCTCGTGACCCTCCTCGGATCGAAAACGACATCAGATCCGGAGGGCCTCTTTTGCGAAGTCCACCAGCGGGCAAAGCGCTCGATATCGCGGCGGTAGTTCCTGACCGTCAACGAAGAGAAGCGCTTTTCGGCCTCGATATATAGGAAGAAACGCTCGAGCATCATCGACTATTGGTTTTCTATTGGGTCGGGGGCTTATTGAGCAATGCTGAGGCCTCCGTCGGGGGCAATTCTTAAGGGGGATTCGGGGAAATCCTCGAGGCTCAGGTTGTGCATCTCCCTGATCACCACCCGGGCAGCATCCATCTTGGGCCCCGAGCGGTCGGTCTGGGTAGCCGAGATGAGCTCTCCGCCCAGGAAGTTTCCCGCGGTATCCAACTCCACCACCAGAATCGGGGCATAGCCGTTACGCCCGATCTTATTGACCCCGAAAGGGGTGCAAAAGTTGCCGAGCGAGTAGGCAATCAACTTCCCTTGATAGAGTTCCAGTCCGCGCACGACATGGGGCCCATGGCCATAGACCAGATCGGCTCCCGCCTCGATACAGCGGTGGGCAAAGGCATAGACATTGCCGCGGCTCTCACCGGCATAGTGTTCCACCGTACGCGGGACACGGTAGGCGGTGCTCCCTTCGGCTCCGCCGTGGAAGCTGACGATCACCAGATCGCAAGCCATCTCCTCCTTGAGCCGGCGCACGAGTTGCTCGGCCAGCTCCAGGTTGTGAATATCACACATGGCGGCATTGGGGGCAAAAGCGCAGAGGCCATAACGCACCGCATCGCGCTCGATAACGGCCACCTCACAACTATCTTTCACACCGGCGAAGGCCACTCCGGCCTCGCGCAGCGTACGCATCGTGGAGCTGAGGCCCGTCATCCCGAAGTCGCGGGCGTGGTTGTTGGCAATGGCCACGCCATCGAAACCCGCCTCCACCAGGTGACGGGCATAGCGCTCCGGCATGCGGAAGTGGTAGCGGTATTTGTTGTTCTTCACCCGCTTGGGGTCACCGCCCTGATCGAGCAACACCCCCTCCAAATTACCCAACGTAAGGTCGGCCTCGAGGAGCGGTGTGCGCACCCCGTCGAAGAGGTTGGCTCCATCGTTGGGGGCAAACTGCGGAGGCTCGTCGTCGGGATAGTTAAGTCCCAGGACAATATCCCCCACACAAGCGATCCGCACCCGTTTGGGGGTATAGGGAGCCGGTGGGAGCGTATCGACCTCGGGGCGCAGAAGCTCCTTTTCGAGCAGCAGGCTTTCGCCCGGATCACCCGCCACCGCCTCCAACCTCTGCCCACGAACCGTGGAGGCCGCAAAAAGCAGCAGTGTAAGAGAGAGAAGAACTCGTTTCATGGGGGCTCTTTTTTAGCGCGACATGGCAGCCTGCGAGCAGGTTACGCCGTCGGAGTTCTTGGCCCAGTCGCCACGGGCACGTAACACCTGCTCGATGATATCGCGGGCACAGCCACGCCCTCCGTCAAACTGCGAGACATAGCGCGAGATCTCCAGCACCTCGGTAGCCGAGTCGGCCGGGCAGACCGGAATACCCACCCGCTTCATGCACTCCAGGTCGGGAATGTCGTCGCCCATGTAGATCACATGTTCGGGGTTGAGGCCATACTTGGCAAAATACTCCTCCATGGCCCCGATCTTATTGGCACAATCCAGATACATATCCTGAATGTGCAACATCTCCAGGCGGTGGCGCAGGTTCTCGCCACGGCCGCCCGTGATGATGCAGATGCGGTAACCCATCTTCAGGGCATAGGCAATGGCATAGCCATCCTTGGCGTTGTATTTACGGATGAAATCGCCATCCTGCGTGGGGATGATACCCCCATCGGTCAATACACCGTCTACGTCGAAAATCATCGCCTCTACTTGGGCAATATCCTCTTTGAAGTTTCCCATATACGTTGTGATATTTGCTTATAAATTGCTTGTTTGTCGGGGGCCTCGGCCAGGTGTTGCAGGTGGCGCTCCATGACGGAACGATCGCCCCGAACGGCCGGCCCGGTCTGCACCTCCTTGGGCGATTGTGCCTCCACGGCCTTGCGGGCCGTCTCCTCGATCAGGGGCTTGAGCAGGTCATAGGGAAGTCCGCCCTCTGCAAGCAACTCCTCACCCACTCCATAGAGGGCGTTGACAAAGTTGCAGGCAAAGACCCCGGCCAGATGGAGCCGACGCCGTACCTCGCCTCCGGCCTCGAATACCACCTCGGAGAGCCTTACGGCCACCTCGCGCAGACACGAAAGAGCCTTCGGATCGGAGGCCTCAATCAAGAGGGGTACCCGTCTAAAGTCGATCTTACGTCCCTTGGTAAAGGTCTGAAAGGGGTAAAAGACCCCATGGTGAGGGTGAGCGGCCAGCACCCCCATCTCCACACTGCCGGCCGTGTGAGCCACCACCGCCTCCCCGGGAAGAGGGAGGGTGGAGATCACCTTCCCAATGGCTCGATCGGCCAAGGCGACCAGGTAGAGGTCAGCCGCAGCCAACTCCTCGGGGAGAGTCCCCACAGGAATACCCAGCGGATGGGCGATGGACTCGGCCGCAGCCCGATTGCGGGCATAGAGTTGCACCACCTCGCTCCCTGCATCATGGAGGGATTCACACAATACGGCGGCCACGTTGCCGCTTCCGATGATTACGATTCTCATAGGGTTCGATCTTTTAGACGCTCCTCGCGTAGGAGGTGGAGGTGTTGATGGGCATAGGCCAGTTCGTTGCCCGTCAGCAGAATCTGCCACGACCACTTGAGCCAGAAGAGGAAGAGGGGTAGGGCGGCAAAACTGCCGTAGATGGCACTGTAGGAGGTCATCCAGGTAAGCAACATGGCAAAGGCATGGTGGAAAACCCAGAAGACCAGACCGGCCGAAAGACCGGCCACGATGGCGCTCTTCCAATGAACCTTGGTGGCCGGAACGATCTTGTAGAAGAGGGAAAAGAGGGCCAACTCCGCACCCAAAGCCACCACCTCGGAGAGCACCTTATAGAGCAACGAGTGGGCTATGCCGAAGAGGTTGCTCAGGTAGGCTGCCAAGAGAGCGGCGCCGGCCGCCAAGGTGGGAAAGAGAATGAGGATCCCCAGGTAGCCGCCATAGCGCTTCAGCAGGCTGCGCTCGTTCTCCACCTTCCAGGTGTCGCAGACAGCTTGTACCACCTGATCGAGCAGGCTGATGGCAGTCCACAACGTGAAGAGGCCGCCCACCGCCGCCATCAGACCCCCTTTGGTGCGGGCCAGGGTGCGTTCGGCAAACTCCACGCAATAGTCCACAATCTCGGGATAGGCCGGGAAGAAACCGTAGAGGCGCTCAAGCACCCAATCCACATAGCCCATCGCCTCGGCCACGGCAAAAACCACGGCCAGAAGCGGCACCACCGAGAGGAGCGTATAGAAGGCCATGGCCCCCGTGCGCACGTTGGTTCGGTTGTCGATCATATCCTTGACCGTGAAGAAAAGCAGTTGGAGAAGATAGACCACCCCGCGCAGCAGGGGGCTTCCCAACTCGTGCATCGGCTTCACGACCAAGACCATAAAGATCATCCGAAGGAGGCGATACAACCTCCTTGTCCAAAATTTCACTTTATCAAATAGCTTGCTCAAGCGCTCCATGCCCCAAAGATACCTATTTTAACCAAATCGTCCAACTCCGCCCCTCGATTTTTGTCAGGGCAACACGCCGCTCGGCCCCCTGTTTCAGGGCTGATCGGTGGCGAATCTCCTCGATCGAGAGCGGAAAATCGCGTTTGAGCAGCTCTACGCCCACCCCTTTGAGCTCGCGTTTAAGCTGCCGCGGATTATAGGCCTCGATCCGCTCGATCTCCTCCACGCGCCCCATCACCCCCTCAGGGTACTCCTTGGCAAAAGCGTAGCCATTCTCCGAGGCCACAAAGCATTTCTCGCCCAAGTGGTGGTTTACCAGACGGGCTTTTTGCAGGGCTACGTCGGGCAACACGAGCCAACGATAACTCTCGGCCTCAAAGGGGCCCATCGGGTGGTATCTCCGCTCCGAAAGGGGTACTTTCACCCGCCCGTGCTGCCGGGCTACCGCCTCCAAGACCGCCTCGCCCTCCCCCGTAAGGATCAGGATCTCCTTGCACTCATCGCCAAGCGAGAGCACCCTGACCAGGCTCTCGGGAAAGAGACGAAAGGCCTCCTCCACATCGAAAAGGGGGGAGTTCTTCAAACACAGCCGGTTGCCTCGTTGTTTCAAGAGGGGCATCAAGGCGAGCACATCGGGCGAGCAATCCTCCAGACGCACCAATTTGCGCCCCTCGCTGCTACGGCGGTCGGGATCGGCATAGATCCAGTCGAGATGATCGGTCGAGGAGGCCAGATACTCCTCAGCCGAGGAGGCCACAACCTCCACATTCTCAACCCCCATACGGTGCAGATTCTCGCGCGTGATACGGGCCAGGAGCGGATCGCGCTCCAAGGCGACCACCCGACGAAAATGGCGTGAAAAGTGGAGCGTATCCACCCCCAAACCGCAGGTCAGATCGAGCAGACTATCACCCGAGAGCTCTTTGAGCGAGGAGGCCTCCTCGCTGGATGCCTGTTCAAAGGCCCGTGGCGGCAAGAGGGCTTCGGCCGCAACATAGCTGGGGAGTTTTAAGCGGGCGCGATCGAGGTACTTGAGTTGGGTGGCCACCGCCGCACGGTGGGGAATATGGAGATCAAGTGCCACCCGAAGCGGATCCCGCCCCAGGTTTTGACGAACCACCTCACGGCCCTGTTCGCTCAACAAGAAATCAACCTCTTCCTCTCTCATTTCGAGAGCAAAGATAACTCTTTTTTGGATTCCGCACACCATCCCGCAAGGGCAAAGAGCACAAAGAGCAGGTAGAGGAGTGCAAGGGCCCACCCCTCGAGGCGGAAATCGAGTGCCGCCATGGGCAGATCGGCCGCCTCGACCACCAGGCTGTTCTGGATGCGGGCCAGTGTGTCGATCACCCAACCGAAGAAGGGCGCCAGCCACCCGATGGGGAGCACCACCCAAAGCATCGAGATCCCCACGATGAGTTGGGCCGTGAAGATCACCAGAGGCGACAAGGGAACCCCGATGAGCGAGATGATCCCAAAACGGTAGGAGAGCAACGGAGCGGTGGCCAATGTGGCCACAAGCGATACCAGGATCGAGGCCGTAATCCACCTCAGGAGTGGCTGCCGCACATGAAGAAAGCGGTTGGGGTTCCAACGAATGATGGCAGCGACAGCCAGGGCCGAAAGCTGCAACGAAATATCGAAGAGGCTTGAGGGATTGACAAGCAATATCAGGCAGAGGGCTCCGCAGAGGGAGTTCAGGCCGGCACTGCGCCCCGAAAGGAGCAAGCCGAACTGAAAGATCGAAAACATCGTGGCGGCACGAATCACGCTGGGGGAGGATCCGCTCATCAGGGCATAGCCCCACACGCAGAGGATCACCAGCAGCGACCGCAGAAGATGGCCGTAACGCACCAACGGAATCAATCCGAAAAGAAGCCCCGCCAGCAGAAAAACCACGCCGACATGGAGCCCCGAGACGGCCAAAAGGTGGGAGGCTCCGCTACGGGCATAAGCTACGCGTTGCAGCGAGTCGATCTCACGCCTCTCGCCACAGGTCATGGCCAAGACAATGGCTCGGCTCTCGGGTTTTAACGGCAGCCGTTCGATCCGCTCGACAGCCGCCTCATGCACCCCGCGAATCGGATCCCGGTGGGGCGGAAGCTCCTCCACAAGCGATCCTTCACCGAGAAAGAGGCTCCCACTAAAGCCGCGCAAATGATACAGGCGGCTCCAATAGCCCCGATCGGCCCGATAGGGTTTAAGCGAGGAGCGTGCCACCAGGCGATCGCCAAGCCGCAGGCAGCGCGTTGTATCCAGATCGTAGAGATGGGCCTTGGTGCGGGCCCCCTGCCACGCCCCGCTCCCCTCACGCCAGGCCTCGATCAGGGCCACACTGCGCGATCCATTGAGGCGCTTGACGGGCTCCTCCTCCACCCGCAACCGGATCAAAAGCGGGCGATCGAAGGGGAGGCTATCCCCCTTGCGGGTGAGCTCTTCCACGCTGCCGCCGGCCAAAAAGAGAAACAGCAGCGCATAGAGCGACGAACGGGCCCACAGCATCATCACACCGGCCACCACAACCCCCACCAACCAGAAGATGATCGGCAGCGTAAAGAACGAGGCAAAAAGGATGCCGCACACCACGGGGATCAGCACCCGCAGCATGGGCATCCTTGCCAGGTTTCGGTGGAGTTCATCGAGCGAAAAACGCATACTCCACAAAGATACAACAAATCTCAAAAAGGGCTACACCGTCTCGCCAAAATCGGCAAAAAAGAGCTCCCAACCGGCCGCCACCTCTTCGCTCGCGGCCTCACAGCCGTTCTCCACGGCCGAGATCGCCGCCGCGAGGGGGATCATCTGCTCCCGACAAAGGGTCGAGAGGGGCTCCCCGCGCCGAAGCCCCGTTCGTTGCTCGACAGCCCGAATGTAGTGCTCGGTGTGGTTCTCCACGGGCGGGGCCCAGCGCCGAATGAAGTCTTCGATCGTATTGAGGCCATAGCGCAGGTAGTAGGTGTGGAGCAGTACAAAGATTGCACGGTAGCCCCACTTCATGGAGCGAAAGGTGCGAAAGGCCCTGTCGCGGCTCGGGATCACCTCGCCCACATAGCTCACCCCCGAGGGGCTCAGACGGATATTGCCCGGATTGCAGTTTCTCCGTCCACGGCTCATTGCTCCACCTCCTTTCGGATGTGGCGACGGGCATAGCGTCTTAAGAAGCGAAAGAGCGGATCGTCGGAGAGCTGAGCGGCATTCTCCAAAAAAGACCAGAGCTCCACCCCACAGACAAAGCCCGTAAAGAGGCGGGCCAGATGCAGGGTCAAAGGGGGCAACACATAACAATCCAGCAACCAGGCCATGGCGATCGTAAGGATCGTAAGGGCCGCCTTGCGCAGGGTCAGCCAGGCCAGGTGGCTCTCAAAGAACCACGCACGCCCCTCCTTGAGGGCCATACGGCGATCGGCCCACACCCCCGTCAAGAAGTCGACCACAATAAAGAGCAGGGCACAAAGGATCAACTCGCTGATCGGGGCAAAGATGGAGAAGAGCGAGAGGAGCACTCCGCTAATAGGTCTGCACAACGCCTCCATGGATTCCGCAACGGTTTAGGATGTTCTCATCGGGCAGGTACTCGGGCATCAGACCCTGATGGTGCTGCTCTTCGAGCGCCTCGCTCAGACGGTAGCGCAGCGTGCGCAACTGCTCCCTGAGGGCCCGACGCAGGGCCGTATAGGCCTCCTCGGAAGCCGACTCCCACCCCTCGGCCGAGGGCTCGGCCACCCCCGCAGCCCCCACGCTGACACGCAGTTCGGGCAGCAAGAGGTACCTGACGGCACAGGCCAAAAGGGGATGAATATACTCCTCCGTGAAGGCGGAATAATCCCCCTCGAGAAGAGCCGTGTAAAGCGTTCGACCCACAATCGGGCGCAGGTAACGCTCCTCGGCATGGAGGATCAGCGATGAAGGGATACGCTCCGAAGGGAGCCACTCCCCGCGGGGAAAGGATAGTTCAATCACCCTCTCGGGTGTAATCAATCTCTGCATGGCATGGTAGAATTAAGCGGGTTCAATCGAGGTGATGTTGTAGCGGGTTATCTGGGCTAAGAGGTACTGCTGCTGCGGATCCTCGGGATCGTACTCCAACCCATCGGCCTTACGAGCCTCCCACACCTTCATATAGATCGGTTTGGAGCGTGTGGGTGGGCGGTTGACGATCTGCAACGAACGGCAGTTGATCCCCATCACCTCCTCCACAAGGCGGCGAATCGGCTCCATCAGTTCATCCTGCTCCCCCAGGATCACCGTATTGAGGGCCACCTCATACTCGTGCAGAATACGTTCGGCACTGAATCCTGAGCTATACTCCAAGCCACTGAGCGAACGGAACCAGGAGTGCGCCACCACAATATCCGAAGTGGCCTGATCGTGGAGCGACTTCCAATCCCCCTCGTTCTGTGAGGTGATGGGAATAAAGCGCGAATTATCCTTCTCGCTCCCCTCCTTGACCATAAACATCACCTGTCCGGGACGACCCGCAAAGCGCTCCTCGGCCGTACGGATCAACGCCTCGGCCTCCTCCTCGCTCTCCAACTCACTGTCGAGCATCATCACGCCCGAGAGTTGGAAGGAGTTGTCCAGGCGTGAGATGTTCCAGCGATCGGTCTTATAGGCAATGGCCGAGACATCGAGCCCCGCAATGTAGGGAGGAACACCATAGTGCGAGAAGCCGGGCTCATAGTCCTTGTAGTGGATCATCGTACGCAGGGTTCCGTCCTCGCGGCTCTCCCAAAGGGGCCAGAGCGGGAGCGAAAGAGCCTCCGAGGGGCGAAAAGCGCTCCAGTCGTGGTGAAGCAGAATATGCTCGCCATCCTTCGCTACACGGCTGTGCGAGGCATCCTGATGGTGGAGCGAAAGGAAGGAGTGGGCCTCATCGGTTACCACCTCCAAGAAGGCATTACCGAAGAGTGCCTTGTCAAAGGCGAGTTTGTTGAGCACCGTGCGCAGGCTCTCGCCCGAGCCGTTGGCCTCCTCAACCAGGGCCCGCAACAGTGGCTCCCCCTCATCAAAACTGAAACCCTTGCCCGAGATGTAGTCGGCCTTGTCGTTGATGATGCGGCGGTGCACCGTGGAGCAGCGCGACATCATCCCCAGGGCGACGGGCAGCAGATTATCGTCGCCCCAACGCCAAAAGTGGGGATTGGATCCCAAGTGAGAGGCGCGATGCAGAAAGGGATCGCTCAGGGAGTCTTTGATAGCAATCTTACGCGTTTTCATAGGTTATCAGGTTTTCGGTTTGGACAATGGCGGCCGGCCAACCATCCTCACTGGAGAGCATCAGGTGAAGGGTAGGGGCATCGCGGCGCAAGCGGCCACTTGTGGCACAAAACCCCTGCAGACGAAGCGGAGCCTCTCTCCCGAGCCGCTCGGAGAGCCCCACCAAACGAGCCTCGCCACGGATTGTCTCCAGTAGGGCCACCACTCCGCGAGTAAGCCACGTTTGCAGGGTGGCCGGGTCGATAGCGGCCCCCTCTACGGGGTCGAGATGGAGCTCCAGGCGGTGGGTGTAGCGAAGAAGGCCATCCTGCAGGGCTGCCTCCTCCTCGAAGCGGCTCTCCTGCTCTGCAAGCGGGAGTTCCCAGAGGGAGGCCCCCTCGCCGAGGAGGAGTGTTGTGCACTCCTCTTCGGTGAAGTCGGCCCTCAAGATCTGATCGGCCTCCAGGAGCCACACGCGCCGCAGGCCTCCGGCCGGTTTGCGTGTTTCACTCATGGTTAGTCGGTCAGATAAGCATAGGTTACCACACGCTCATCGAGCACCTCACAACCCGCCATAAAGGTTGCACGCTGACGATTCTCCATCAGATCGGGGTTGTACCACATGCGCACCTCCGTACCGGGGAAGTCGGCCGTATTGACGGCCAAAACCAGGTTACGACGATCGGTGAGCAGGCAGAAAGAGTCGGGCACCATATTCTGCTCCTTGAGGTAGGAGCCGATGTGGAGATCCACAACCGGAATACCGTGGTAGGCGAGCGTCGGGCGGCCGTTGATCAACTCGGTGTAGGCGCTCTCCACCCCCTTGCGGTCGAGATACTTCTCGTAGAGGTGGTAGATATCCGAGGTAACAAAGATGGCCAACTGCCCCTCACGCTTGAGATCCTTGAGACGATCATCCGAAAGATCCCACATCATCTCGAAGAGCTCGACAATGCCCTCGTCGGTGGAGATCTCCGCCGAGTTGTAGTTGTGCACGGCGCAGGCATTGTTGTCGGCAAACTCCACGATACTCTTCATAAAGCCGTTGAAGGTGTTGAAGCCCTCCTCGAGCTCGTTGTTGCCCAACCACATCGTGGCGCGAATACCCTCGGCAATGGCACGCTTGAAGAGCTCGGTCTCGGCCGCCTCAAGCTCCGTACCGCTCAGATCCTCCATGTTGACATCGGCGCGGCCCGTGATGAGTTCGTAGACCATCGAGAAGTAGTCGGCTGCGGCAAAGCCCAACTCGGCCTTCACCCGCGAGAGATCAATCGTCTTCTGCCCCTTAACCGAAGCAGCAGCACCGCTCCAACCCGCCTTGGTGTAGGGTTGCAGAACATTGTTCTGACTCTCCCAGAGCTGAATGGTGGTGGGGGTAGGCATGTTGTAGAGGACACGTACGCCCAACTCCTGGGCCGAAGGGCCGCTCAACATGGGACGGAAAAAGATGGTTTCGAGATCGTGGCCCGTATAGGCCTTAGGCTGTTCAATAAACGACATAATTGTAAGGTTTTAAGGTTTGAAATGGTGAAAATTAGCGGTGTAAAATGCGGCGGAGATCAGCGGCATAAGCCTCCCTGTTTCCGCCAAGAGGCTGTTCGCGCAGGGAGGGATCCTCCACAGCGCGCAACTCGGTGGGAGCCACCTGCTGCTGGCCGTGCGAGTGGGCCACGACCGATCGCAACGGTTGCGGCTGAGGGGCCGCATGGAGGATGTTGCGATCAGGTTCGGGGATAGGCTCCTCCTCCCCCAGAATGGCCCGCGAGAGGCGCTTGAAACCCGAAGCGATATTCTGTGCCAAGGAGCTCTTGGCAGGGGTGTGGTGCTCGACCACCACATCGCACAACCCCGCTTCGAGGGCCTCCTCCGGCGAGAGCCATCGACCACGGCCGTTGTTCTCGCTCATCAAAAGGCGGAAACTCTCGGTCTCACGCCCCGAACGCTGGGCATAGATCTCGGCCAGACGCTCGTCGGTCTTGCGCAAGAGATCGGTCTGTGCGGCCAGCTCCTCGGCATTGCCCTCCACGGCCGAGATCGAGTTGTGGATCAGGTAGAGGGCTCCGGACATCACCTCGCGGCACCCCTCGGAGGCGGCCTGAGCGATGATGGTGGCAGCCGAGGCGGTGTAGCCGAAACAGCGGGTGGTGATCTGCGCCCCGGTCGAACGCAGCGCCTCGTAGATCAGGAGCGCGTCGTTCACATCGCCTCCCGTGGATCGGATGTTGACCACGATGCGGGCTGCATCAATGTCGGAGATGGCAGCCACCGTGCGTCGGAACTTTTCGTAGGTGGCCACCCGCTCGTCGGGATGTTCGAATTGCCACTCTTCGGGGATGCCGATCGTCCCCTCGATCTCGATGAGGGACTCCTCACTGAGATTTTTGATCAAGATGTTTGTCTGCATGGTTTGTTACTCTTTCTGATAGATGATTTTGCGGATCTTTTCGTAGGAGCAGTCGAACTCCTCCGAGAGATTGACCATCGCCTGACAACGCGGCTCCCCACAGCGGAGATACTCCGCATAGCGTTGTCGGATGGCCAGACGCTCGGCTCGCCCCGAATCGATCACTCCGCCGAGGATCAGCTCCTCGACCAGCGGTCGGATCTCGGGTCGGCCTAAGTGGATGACGATCGCCTCCGCAAGGCGCTGTTGATGGCGTGTCATGGGCGGTCGTCGTTGAGCAGTGTAAAGCGACAACGGGCTATCCCCTCCGTGGGACGATAGTGCTCGATGCGCTCCAGGCGACAACGCACCGGTTCTCCCTCCACCGAGAGGCGGTAGAGAGCATTACATCCCACCTCACCCCTCTCGGCCCATCGCTCCAGGGCAGCCACCTCTTCGGCCGAAAGCAAGAGGTCGAGCACCACCTCCTGACCCCGCGCCAGAAGCTCCTCATGCTGCTTGTAGTAGCGGAAGAGACCCTGCTCACCATCCCGATCCTCGAAACAGAGGGTATAGCCCCCAAGGCCCTTTGTCTGCGGCGAGTGGAAGGTGGCCAGGGGGTAACTCCCGGCCCCATGAGGCCAACCCCACACCTCGCCCGCCGGGAGCAGTTTCAACCCCTCATAGCGCAGGATGCGCGGTTGAAATTGAGGCTCCTCCACACTCCGGCTCCAATCGCGGTTC
Organism: uncultured Alistipes sp.; assembly: GCA_964600455.1. Classification (GTDB taxonomy): domain Bacteria; phylum Bacteroidota; class Bacteroidia; order Bacteroidales; family Rikenellaceae; genus Alistipes. Next base: position 21,268 of record CAZRJU010000008.1, read on the forward strand.
CCCACCACCGGGATAGAGGCCGAAGGGGCGTTGGCGAAGTGGCCGCTTTCGTTCAGGGTCGGGGTAAAGAGGGGGCTGATCAACGCCTCGCACCCCTGCTTGGCCGCCAGCGAGGGACTCTCTACCCGCAAGCTGCCAAAACGGCCGCCATGCTTCAGATCGTAGCGCTCGACCAAGCCATCACCCTGCAGATAGCCGTAGAGACGGCTCTCATGCTGGCGGTTGTCGCTCTCCGAGAGAACGAGCGTTCCCTTTACCTGCCTCTCGCTCCAGTCGATCACCTGCTCCTGCTCATAAAAGCTGCTCTCGGGCTCGATATAGACCCGCTTGAGCTCCTCGTCGCTGAAGATACGGAGGTTGAAGAGGTGGCAGAGGGCTGCCAGAAACTCCGCCTGGGTGATGCCGTGGCAAGCCACATCGCTAAAGCCAAGCGTCGAACCATAGGCCGGTCGGGAGGAGAAGTAGGGACGCAGGAGCGTTGTGGGGAGCAACCGCAGCGTCATCCCCGCTTCGGCCCCATAGAAGTAGATCTGATCGAAGAACTTGGGCATGGTGGGCCCGACCTCCTCGGGCGGAGTGCGCAGCGTGATCTTCGCCTCGGTGGTTCCCTCCTCCTCCACATGGCCATCATAGAGAGCCCAATCCTGCGTTGTGGCTACCCAGTAGTCGGCTCCGATGGGCATCATCTGCCAACTCAGGGTGGTCAGATCGCCACTCTCGGGCATCACCACCACGGCCGAACGCTCGTCGAAGCGGGCCACCTCCACACCATCAACCAGCAACCGATTTCGCTCCCCGGCCTGATGGCCGAAACGAATGGCGCGGTAGGATTGTCCCGCCACGGGGGCCGAACGGCGATCCTCGAAACGGTTGGCCAACTGAAAGCGGATGTCGCTGTTCTCGCCCAAATAGATCCCGTCAAAGCCCGTAAGCTGCTTGCGCGAGAGGATGCGGTAGCTGCTCTCATAGGCAATCCGGTACTCAAAGCCCACGGTGATCTTCGAGGTGGGACGGAAGGTCAATCGCCCCTCCTCCATCTTCAGGCAACCTCCCTGCGTGAAGCAGTCGCTCAAGAGGTTGCCCGCCTCATCCACTGCCTGGGGAGAGAGGGCATCCACCAAATTTCCCACCGTGTGGAGGAGCATCGAGGGGGTGGCATAGACACGGCCCGAGGAGTTGGCCACAGCCTCCACCGTCTTGCTGCGGCGAGCCAAAAAGTCGAAGGCGTTGCGACGGGCCGTCGTATCGCTCGAGGCATAGGCGCCGCTCATGTAGAGCGAGCGGAAGAAGAGCCCCTGCAAGAAGTCGCTTCGAAGCGTGTAGCCCGCCTGGCTGAAGATCACCTCCACCAAGGCATAGAGCTGCAGGAAGGGGTGGTAGTCATCCACCGAGAGAATCCGCTCGGCCTGCAGGCTGCTCGACTGCGCCTGGTGGCTCTCGTAGCGGTCGTAGAGGATCGGTAACATTCTTACGGGGGTAGCACCCGTCCAGGAGGCGATGATCTCGCTTGGCAGCAGCGAAAGAGCCACTTCGATCGGGAGCTCCCTCAGCGGGGTGGTGGCCGCCACCTTGGCCCAGGCGGCAGCCCCTCCGCGCAACTCCACCCGATAGCAACGCTCGACGGAGGATCCCGCACTCTGCAACAACCTCACCGTGCCGCGATGGAGCGTCGCCCCCCGGTGGCGCAACTCGGCACGATGGAGCGTGTGGTTGAAGCGCTCGGCGGCATGAGGCGTGAAGGCGTAGTGGAAGAGGGCATCGTTTACCGGGCCGCGCGGCAACTCCAACTCTAGCGACCACCCCTCGCGCCACGCCTCGGGGGAGCAGAGGCGATCACTGCGCCAATCTCTGTTCACCTGTGCGAGGGGAGCCAACTCGCACACCCGACCATCTATAAGCAGCTCCATAGCGACCGATTTTTAAGGGTGGAACGAAGTTGAAACGAGAGAGGCTCGGAGCCTGCATCCACCCGACCTGTGGATTGCAACGTGGCCTCCACCGCGAGGTAGTCACCCGCCGAGGTGAGCAGCCAGCTGTGGCGAGCCGTGCCGAGCTCCAAGAGGGCCAGACGCGTAGAGCGCTTCTCATAGTCCGAGGTGACCAAAATCGGCTGCTCGTAATCGGTCGCCACCGAGAGGCGCTCCCCTTCGCCACGCTCCACTACCACGCGCTGTTGCTCCTCCGGAGAGAACGAGCACGAAGGGAAGGTGTAGTGTTGCAGGGCGCCGCGGCGGTCGATCCAGGCTACGCGAGCCCCACCTCTGCCCCTCTGAACCGTATAGTCGAGCGTGGTCAGCAGGGTGGTGCCGTTGTAAACCTCCAACTGAAAGGCGGTTGTCGAGGCGGGGAATCGACCCGTATCGAAGCGAAAGAGGCGGGGCTTCACCCTATCGGAGGGGGCCTCCAATTCATCACTAACAACTCCATCGGCCGTAGTTAGCACGAGCCTCACCCGCGTAATTTCGCCCAAGAAGGTGAACTCCTCCTCTTCGCCGAGGCTTATCCGGCGATTCAGAGGCATGGAGCCAAGCAGGGGCACCAGGCAGGGCTCCTCTTCGCAGAGCAGAAAGGTACGTAGGGCCAATGCCTCCTCCACGCTCACCTCCACCGTTATCCAGCGTTGCAGATCCTCCTGCACAAAGCCCAAGGAGGAGCTCTGCGGAGTGGGAGTCAGGCGGTAGCGCAACAGAGGGGCCAGGTCAATCTCCCCCGAGGTGGTGTTGTGGAGCTCCTTGCGGTGGATCACCTCACCCGAAAGGGTGTCCCGAATCTCGACGGTGAGGGTGCGGGGATCACCATCCCCCTCGAATCGGTAGCGGAGCGAGCCATAGAGCGAAGCATAATTGTCGGGAAGTTGTGTAAAGGTCATCATAGGCATAAGTGGATTTTGAAGAAAAGGGGTTAGAACCAGGTGATCACCTCGGCCTCCAGACGCAGGGCTTCGTCGCCGCGAGGGGTGAGGGGGAGTTTTTGCGGAGTGAGGGTAAGCTCCTCGATGGAGATCACCTGCGGGGTCTCGCTCAAGCGGCGCATCAACTCGAGCAAGAGCTCCTCCTGCTCACCCTGTGTGGGGGTATCGGCTAAAGGGTCGGCCGATGCGGGGGTGTAGAGCAGGTAGAGTTTCAGCGAGTAGCTCTCTCGTCCGCGTCGCTGCCCCTCCACCCGCAGCAGTTCGGGTGGGGTGAGCCAAAGGAGCGGAGTTGGGCCGGCCAGACGTGAAAGGGCACCTTCGGGCCCCGTCTGAAAGGTACACCCCAAGGGCTTGGCAAGCGCCTCGAGTGTACGCACCAAAAGGGTACGGTTCATGTTGAAAAGTGGTTGAAAGATTGTTAATAAGCGGGTTTTGACAAGGATGTAATTATCCGAATCACAGCATGTTGGATGCTGTTCACAACTTTACTGACAGAATATGTGATTGTGGATAAGTGATCGTTGACGGGACAAATATACAACCCCGGAAGGGCCCTTGTCAAGAGGGGAGGGCGTTTTTTCTACACATTTTACCCAACACAACCTATTAAGCAACTGATAATCAATAGATAAAAATTTTGCGAAAAAATTTTTTTGATCTTTTTTCGTTCGATTTTGCCGCACATCCAAACCTTTTTCTTATCTTTGCATGGATTGTGGCCCATGCTTTGCCGCCCGATGGGCAGAGGAGCAAGGGCTCGAGCCTTGTAACGAGGCCCGATCCGCGCATTGTAAAACGAATAACTAACACTATGGATGATGGTCATGGTTCCCCGTATAGCGGCCGTATCGTATCTCAACACGATACCATTCATCTATGGTATCGAGCAACTCGCTACGCTCAAGGCCGACCTTAAGAAGGCTCCGCCTGCCACCTGTGCCGATCTCTTCCTCTCGGGAGAGGCCGACATTGCGTTGCTCCCCGCCGCCGTTGTTCCCTCGCTTACCGGTTATGAACTGCTGCCCGACTACTGCATCGGTGCGGTAGGGCCTGTGCGTACAGTGGTAGTCCTCTCCAACGAACCCATCTCGGAGTGTCGTCGCCTCTTTGTCGACCCCCACTCCCGTACCTCGGTACAGCTCACCGGCTGGCTCGCAGCCAACAAGTGGTATATCCGCCCCGAGTGGTATGCCTTGGAGGATTATGCCCAGGTACACCACCCCGAGAAGGGGGATGCCTTCCTGTTGATCGGCGACAAGGTATTCGATTACGAGGGGCTCTTCCGCCACAGCTACGACCTGGCTGTCGAGTGGAGAGAGGCCACGAAGCTACCCTTTGCCTTTGCCGTCTGGGTGGCCCGCAAGGGGGTTCCCTATGAGGTAACCGATGCCCTCACCGATGCTCTTACATTGGGGGTGGAGCACACCTACGAGGCGATCCTCCACTACGGTTTCGACAAGAAACCCTACGACGCTTACGACTATCTCACGCGCAATATCGACTTCCTCTTCGACCACGAGAAACACATTGCGCTCCAAAAATTTTGGGACTCGGGGATCAAGATCACGCCGCGGGTCAACCCCGGCTGAAGAGCATAGGCGCACCCCACAGAGCCGCGCCACCCCTTACGGAAACAAAAACCATAAAAAAGTCTGAAACCGTGGCCGATGGGCCCTTGCCAAAGGGTTCAAAGGTCCGCAAAAAAGGGTGCTCAAATTATGATTACCATCTACCTGAAACAGTACAATAAGATTATCCGCAATGCCGACACGGCCCTCTTCGACGAGTTGGGCTATGACGACATCCTGTGGATCGACATGCTTCGTCCCACCATCAAGGAGCAGAAGGCCGTCGAGAACTTCATGGAGTTCAGCCTCCAGACCCGTCAGCAGGTCGAGGAGATTGAGTCAACCTCGAAGTACTC
>CAZRJU010000009.1:0-24719 GCA_964600455.1 uncultured Alistipes sp.
TCGCAATTGACAACACTCTTTTGGGGTCTTGTTCAGCAATAATATCAATATCTTCGTTGATACCCCACTACGAATCGGGCTATAAAACAATCAGAGCCGGGATCGCAAAATCCTCGGCTCTGATTCTAAATATACCTAAAGGGAATCCCTATTTCAGGGTAAGTTCATCCAACAACCACGATGCCCCTGCAAACTTATCTATGATAAAGAGCACATAGCGAATATCGACCGAGATCGTGCGCTGCAATTCGGGCTCGAAGGCCACATCACCCGACATTGCCTCCCAGTTGCCATCAAAAGCGAGACCCAACAGCTCACCACGACTATTCATAATGGGGGAGCCGGAGTTACCGCCGGTAATATCGCAGTTGGCCAGGAAGGCGACAGGAAGCTGGCCATGCTTATCGGCCCAGCGACCATAATCGGCAGCTGCGTAGAGCTCCTTGAGGCGCTCGGGAACAAAGAACTCGGAGGGGTTTGCGGGATCCTCCTTCTCCATCACACCCTTCAAGGTGGTGTAGTGGTTGTAACGCACGCCATCGGCCGGGCGATAGGGGAGCACCTGACCATAGGTGAGACGGAGCGTGAAGTTGGCATCCGAAGCCCACGCCTTATCGGGGTGCTGCAACATCAAGCCGGCAATATAGAGGCGGTATCCGTCGCGGTAGGCGGCATCGTAGGCGGCGGCCTCCTTGAGCATTTCGCGGTAGAGCGAGAGTACGGAGGTAGCCAACACCACAGCGGGATCCTTCTTGAGTTTTCGCGAGAGTTTGGCGTAGTTGTCAATGAGGTTGTTCACCCCGTCGAGCGAGGTGAATAAGGAGTGGTCATAGAGGTAGTCGACATAGGCGTCGATATTCCCCTTAAAGCGCTTGTCGATCACCTCGCTAAAGACCGTGGGAAGCACCTGCATATTCTCGCGTGCAATGGCAAGCATACGCTTGGCCACCTTACGGTCGGTGGGGGCGTTGTAATCCTTATACCACTCGGCCATGGCCTGCTTGGCCCGCTCGATGCGCTCGGCATCCATCTCTCCCTCCAACATGGCAAAGGTGGAGGCGGGCGAGATAATCTCGACAGCAGCCAAGAAGGCTTCGCGCAGATACTGCGCCTGCGACTTGGCATAAGCTGCCCCCTCGACCGATTCACGAATCAGACGCAAGGCATCCATATATCCCTCCTCGGGAAGGGTATTGGCCTCGGCCCACGCCTGGAACGAAGCCTCCTGTGCCTCCTTCGAGGCCTTTACATTGAGACGTACCAGACCGCGCGACATTCCGATCGAGTTCTTCCAGTAGTTCGACGACGAAGCATACTTCGAGGCATACTGAATACGCACGCGATCGCTGGCCAACATATCCTCCTTCAGGATCGCCTGGCGTTCACCACGAATATAGATGCGCTGCGGGTTATCCACCTCGAGCATATAGTCAATCTCATAGGAGGTCATATAGCGCTCGGTCGAGCCGGGGAAACCCATGATGAAGGCGAAGTCACCCTCCTCGTAGCCGCGGGTCGAGATGGCTAAATGTTTCAGTGCCTGATAGGGGCGATTTTCGGGCGAATAGTCGGCCGGACGATTCTCCTTATTGGCATAGACACGAAAGACGGAGAAATCGCCCGTATGGCGCGGCCACATCCAGTTATCGGTCTCTCCGCCAAACTTACCGATCGACGAGGGAGGCGTACCCACCAGGCGAACATCGCTGAAGACCTCGTTTACGAAAGCGAAGTATTGGTTGCCGCCAAAGAAGGGGCGCACCCATACCTCCATGTTGGGATGCTCCTGCTGCAACTGCTCTCTGAGGTTACTCACATTGGCCTGCACCAACTCCTCACGCTCCTGACCACCGGTAATCGAGGGGATATTACCCAAGATAGCGGCCGTTACATCGAGAATCTCGCGCACGAAACGCACCTTGAGGCCCGGGGCAGGGATCTCCTCCTGCGTATTGGAGGCCCAAAAGCCATACTTCAGATAGTCGTGATCAACCGACGAGAGGGCCTGGATCGAACCATAGCCGCAGTGGTGGTTGGTAAAGAGCAGGCCGTTGGGCGATACGATCTCACCCGTGCAACCATTTCCAAAAATCACGATGGCATCCTTGAGCGAGGAGCTCTGTGCCGAATAGATATCCTCGGCCGAGAGCTCACAGCCCATTGATTGCATGGTCTGCTCATTCATCTTCTTCAGGTAGGGTAAAAGCCACATTCCCTCATCGGCCCAAGCAGGCAGTGTAAGGGCAAGGGCAGCTAACGAAAACAGAATCTTCTTCATTGATGCATCTTTTTTATTTAGGTTCTTATTTAATGGCAATCATATTCAGGATGGAGCGCTCGGCCTTTTGGCGTACCGTCTCATCGAGCTCAATTTCAGGTGAGAGGTTCTCTAATGCAGCCGCAATCTTCTCGAGGGTAACCATCTTCATATAGTTGCAATCATTGCAGCCACAGGTGGAGTCGATGGGCGGTGCAGGGATAAAACACTTTTCGGGATAGCGGCGCTTCATCTCGGCAAGAATACCCGGCTCGGTAACCACAATAAAGGTATCGGCCTCAGAGGAGCCGCAGTAGTCGAGAATCGCAGCGGTGGAGCCCACAAAGTCGGCCACCTCAACGATATAGGCCTTACACTCGGGGTGTACGACCACCTTAGCGGCAGGATATTCGGCCTTGAGTGCCAAAATTTTCTCCAAGGAGAACTCCTCGTGCACGTGGCAGGCACCATCCCACAAAAGCATATTTTCGCGGCCGGTGAGGCGCTTGATATACCCACCTAAGTTGCGGTCGGGGGCAAAGATGATGGGCTGCTCACGGGGAATCGACTCCACCACCTTGAGGACATTGGAGGAGGTACAGCAGATGTCGGTATGGGCCTTCACCCCCACCGTCGTATTCACATAGGAGACGACCAGATGGTCGGGGTGTTCAGCCTTGAAGCGGGCCAGCTCCTCCGCACGGCACGACTCGGCCAGCGAGCAACTTGCCTCGGGGCAGGGGATCAACACCTTTTTGTCGGGACAGAGCACCTTGGCGGTCTCGGCCATAAAGTGTACGCCGGCAAAGAGGATCACCGGCTCGTCGATCTCCTGCGCCTTGATGGCTAAGGCTAACGAGTCGCCCAAGAAGTCGGCCACGGCCTGTACCTCGGGCAGGGTGTAGTAGTGGGCCAGGATCACCGCCCGACGCTCCTTCTTGAGCGCGGTGATCCGATCGATGAGTTGTTGTTGCGTTGCCATGGGATTGTTTTTATCTTCTTTTTAATTTTTAATCTATATTAATAATAATATAAAAATAAAGAGAAATATATAAGGCTGTTGATCGTGTTGATAACTATTTTCATCAGTGATTTATCAACAAAACACACTTTTTAGGGTTTATAATCTTACACTTCCTGGGGTATAACGCTCAATAAGTTAACTTTCGTATGCAGGAGGTTTTGCACAAGGGTTGAAAAGTTTCTCCACATATTAACATCGCTTTTTTGTCAACATTTTCCAACGAAACACTGTGCAGCGAAGTGAAATCAAATTATGAAAACTTTTTTTGGAAATTTGGATAAGGGTGTTGTATAACCGCAAAATCCCACTTTCCAAATTTTTTCACCCTCAACTTATCAATAGTTATACCCCACTTTTCATCACCTTATTAACACCCTTTCATCACCTTTTCGACAATCTTTTCACAGATCGAACGGTAGTATTTTTCCACCCTCGAATCTCCTGCCACAGCCGGTTCTCCTGCATCGGCAGACTCCATAACCGACTGAATGATAGGTATTTCACCCAAGAAAGGAACGCCGCTCTTCTCGGCATATTGACGAGCACCTCCTCGTCCGAAGAGGTAGTAACGGTTGTCGGGCAGCTCCTCGGGGCTGAACCAGGCCATGTTCTCGATAATGCCGGCCAACGGAACATTGACCTGCGGATGGCGGAACATCTCCACTCCTCGCACCACATCGGCCACAGCCACCTGTTGGGGCGTGGAGACGATGACGGCAGCCGAGAACTTCAGTTCGTTGATCAGTTGCAGGTGGATATCGCCCGTGCCGGGAGGCATATCAATCAGCAGGAAGTCGAGCGTACCCCAGCGTGTCTGGTGGATCAACTGCTTGAGGGCATTGGAGGCCATCGTACCACGCCACATCAGGGCATCTGTCGGACGGATAAAGAAGCCGATCGACATCACCTTCAACTCCATCGTCTCGGCCGGCAGAATCTCATCCCGATTGAGCTCTTCGTTATGCTCGGCCTCGGGTATAAAGCCCTCCACCCCCAACATCTTAGGTTGCGAGGGGCCGTAAATATCGGCATCCAACACCCCGACGCGGAACCCCATGCGGCTGAGCGTGATGGCTAAGTTGGCCGTTACGGTCGACTTGCCTACCCCTCCCTTACCCGAGGCAATGGCAATTGTATGGGCAATTGCTCCGGTTGTCGTCAGCGGCTTTTGGGGTTGCGGTTTTTGAGGCTCCCCTTCGCGGATATAGATGGTGATCGCCTTCTCGGGGAAGGTCGCCTTGAGTATCTCCTCCACCTCGCGTTTGATCTTGAAGGCAAAGGGGTCGCGCGCCTTACGAAAGCGCAAGGTCAGGGTGATCTTCTCCCCCTCGGCCGAGATCTTCTCCACCAAACCCGCCTCGGGGATGGATAGGCCGCTCTCGGGGTGAATGACGGTTTGCAGCAACTTCGCTATCTTATTCTCCATATATATAAAATAGGTCTCTAATCGGTTATTACTTCACAAAGATAACGATGTTTTTTCGATTACTCTCCACGCGAAAGAGAAAAATTTATCGTTTTTCGATAAAAAAAGGAGAATATATCGAGATTTTTCCTACCTTTGTTATTGGGAATGAAATTTTTTGCACCATTAAAATAGTTCGGTTATGAAATTTATGAAGGTTTTTCTGGCCGCTCTCTTGGCTGTTGTTGTCGGTGGGGTACTCTCTACCTTTCTCTGGATTATGTTTTTTGTCGGCTTGGCCGGCTCGGGAAATCAGGTGGTTCAGGTGGAGCCCTCCTCGATTCTGAAGATCGACCTGAAGGAGAACATCACCGATTCCCCTTCGGTCAACCCCTTTGCGGGTCTCAACTTTTCGACCATGGAGGTTACCTCTTCGCTTCCGCTCTTCAAGGTGTTGCAGGCCATTGATGCTGCAGCCAATGATGAGCGTATCAAGGGTATCTACCTGCGCATGAATGGAATGGGTGTGGTGGAGACCGCGGTGATGGAGGAGTTGCGCAGCGCCCTGGAGGAGTTCAAGGCGAGCGGCAAGTTTATTCTCTCCTACAACGAGAGTTATAGTCAAGGTTCGCTCTACTTAGCTTCGGTGGCCGACGGGGTCTATCTCCAGAAGGAGGGGATGATTTCGTGGCAGGGCATGAGTTATACAATCCCCTTCTTCAAGGGAATGTTCGACAAGTTGGGGATTACCTACGAGATCTTCCGCCCCACCGTCTGCAAGTTTAAGAGTGCCGTAGAGCCCTACTTCCTCAAGCAGATGTCGCCCGAAAATCGCCGCCAGACCGATGCCATGATCCAATCAATGTGGGAGGAGATTGCCGGTAAGGTCGCCGCCTCCCGCGGCTTTGCATCGCTCGAGGAGCTTAATCGCCTTACGGACGAGTTGGCTCTCTCGATGCCTGAGGATGCCCTTCGTCATGGACTGATCGACGGGTTGATCTACGAGGATGAGATGCTTGCATTGTTCGACCAGGCGGGCGTGGAGCGCAATAGCGAAAACTCCTTTAACTTCATCACCTTGAGTGAATACTGCGCCCAGCTGATGCCCGATCTGGAAAACCTCACGACACCGACCGTGGCCATCGTCTATGCCAACGGTTCCATCATGGATGGTGAGGGAACCGAGGATGGCACCATCTATGGCAATACGCTGGCCGAGCAGCTCGCGCAGGTACGCCTCAACGAGGAGATCAAAGCGGTGGTGCTGCGTGTCAATTCGCCCGGCGGCAGTGCCTTGGCCTCCGATGTGGTATGGCGTGAAATGACCCTCCTGCAGCAGCAGAAGCCCGTTATCGTCTCGATGGGTAGCTATGCCGCTTCGGGTGGCTACTACATCTCCTGCCCGGCCGATGCCATTTTGGCCGACCGCCTCACCCTCACCGGCTCGATCGGGGTCTTTGGAGCCTATCCCGTGATGGGGGAGATGCTCGACAAGAAGCTCGGTATCACCTTCGACGGCGTGAACACCAATGCCCATGCCGACTTTGGTCAGGGATTCCTGCTGGGGGCACTTCGTCCCACCAATCAGGCCGAGCGTCAACTTTTGATGCGCTCGGTGGATAAGGTCTACACCGCCTTCACAACCAAGGTCTCCGAGGGACGTAATCTGCCCATGGAGCAGGTGCTCGATATTGCAGCGGGCCGCGTGTGGGCGGGTACCGACGCCCTTGAGATCGGCCTGATCGACAGCTACGGAGGCCTCAAGTCTGCCATTGCCGTAGCGGCCGAGAAGGCGGGCTTGGAGCACTACCGCGTGGAGGAGCAGCAGCCCGAGCTGGATCCCATGATGGCCTTCCTCAGTTCGATGAGTGCTTCGCTCAAGAGCCACCTCTTTGGTGATCCTATCCTCAATACGCTGACTCCCTATGCCAAGGCGCTGGAGATCTACTCGCAGCAGGGTGTGGTGATGTATCTGCCCTACGAATACCAGATCTTCTAAAGGGATAGCAGTAATTTTTGTATGACCCTCTTTGAACTGCTCCTGATCGCTGTCGGCCTCTCGATGGATGCCTTTGCCGTCTCGGTCTGTAAGGGACTTACCCTTCAGCGTGTGGAGTGGAAGCATGCTCTCTCGGCCGCACTTTGGTTTGGCGGGTTTCAGGCCCTGATGCCTCTGCTCGGCTATCTGTTTGGGGCCACCTTTGCCGAGGCGGTGAGCGGGTGGGATCACTGGATCGCCTTTACGCTGCTCTCGCTTATCGGGCTCAACATGTTGCGCGAGGCATGGGGTAGCGAGAGCGAGGAACACACCCCCGATTTTCGCCTACGTACGATGTTGCTCTTGGCCATCGCCACCAGTATCGACGCCTTGGTCGTGGGGGTAACTTTCGCCTTTATGCAGGTCAATATCCTCTTTTCGGCCCTCTTGATCGGGGTGGTGACCATGCTTCTCTCGGCCGTGGGGGTAGGGTTGGGACGCCTGGCGGGGTGTCGCCTGAGGCACTATGCCGCGGCTGTCGGCGGGGTTGTCCTGATCGCCATCGGCACAAAAATCCTGCTGGAACACCTTTGGACATAACAAAAAAGGGGATCGAAATTTTTGTTTTTGATCCCCTTTTCTTACATTTGTCATGAGTTAACCCCATAAAACAGAAAGCCTATGGTTCTTTATTACATGATGCCGATTATTTTTATTGTCGGAATATTGATGATCGCCTTCGAGGATTCGATTCGTATCAACAAAGCGGCTACGGCAGTGGGCATGTCGATTCTGCTGTGGTTGATCTTCCTGTTGAATGCCACGGGAATCTTCTCGGCCCATCCCCCCGTACATTTGCAGGAGTTCCTGGTGGGCTTCCCCGAGTTTGCAAAACACTCCACCACGGAGTTGGCTTATGAATTTATCGAATTCCGCCTGGTAGAGTCGCTGGGCGATGTGGCTACCACGCTCTTCTTTGTGTTGGCTTCGATGGTCATTATCGACATTGTGGATGGCCATGGCGGTTTCGATATCATCTCTTCGACGATCCGTACCAACGTGTCGCGTAAGTTGCTCTGGATCTTGAGTTTCACCACCTTCTTCCTCTCGGTGATTCTGGGAAATCTGGCTACAGTGATTGTGATGGTGGCCATTGCCCGTAAGTTGATCCCCGAGCGTGATCGTCGTCTGCTCTTCTCGGCCATGATCATCGTGGCAGCCAATGCCGGAGGCTGCTGGTCGCCCATCGGGGATGTTACCACGCTGCTGCTTTGGACGGGTGGCAACCTGACGGTAACCCACCAGATGTCGTCGCTCTTCCTGCCTGCAATCGTGATGATGCTGGTGCCTCTGACGGGGCTGACCTTCATGCTTCCCAAGGGAGAGACGGTGCAGCCCTTGGCGGCTGTGGAGACCGATCAAAACAGCAAGATCGACCCGGCCTTCCGCGAGCGCGTGTTGATCGTGGGTCTTGCTTCGCTGGCCTTGGTTCCGGTGTTGCAGAGCCTGATCCAGTTGCCCCCCTTCATGGGTGTATTGCTGGGTTTGGTGGTGCTCTGGTGGATGACCGACCGTCGCTACACCCACTCCGAGGATGAGGAGTTGCAAAACCTGCGTGTCCACCGCGTGTTGACCCGCGTCGATATTTCTACGATCTTCTTCTTCCTGGGTATCCTGATGTCGGTGAATGCTCTCAATGCCACAGGGCAGCTTGCCATGCTGGCCGAGGTCTTCAACTCGACCTTCTCGGATGTCAACATGATTGCCCTAGTGCTGGGTGTCTGCTCGTCATTCCTGGATAATGTGGCCCTCGTGTCGGCCACGATGGGCATGTACCCCGTAGCTGCGATGGGTGAGTTTGCCTGCGACAGCTCGTTCTGGACGTTCCTGGCCTATTGCGCCGTTACGGGAGGCTCGATCCTGATTATCGGTTCGGCAGCCGGTGTAACGGTGATGGGCATGGAGAAGATCTCCTTCGGCTACTACTTCAAGAAGCTCTCCGGCCTGGTGCTGCTCGGCTACTTGGTGGGAGCCGGACTCTATCTGTTACTCTTCTAATTGGTGGCCGATGAAGCGAGCTTACGCCTTGGTTACGGGGGGCTCTTCCGGTATCGGAGAGGCCCTCTCGTACCGTCTGGCGGCCGAGGGATGGCCGCTCTTTATTGTGAGCAATCGCGCGGAGGAGAACCGGCGAGTGGCGGCCCATATTGCGCAGCAGTGGGGTGTTGAGGTCGAGTGCCTCACCCTTGACCTCTGCCAAAAAGAGGCGGCCGAGGAGCTTGTGGCCGCGTTGGAGAGCAAAGGGGTGGAGGTGGAGCTCTTGGTGAGCAATGCCGGCATGTTGCAGTTCTCCACCTTAGCGCGTACCCCTGTCGGGCAGATTGATCGTCTGGTGGCCCTTCACTGTGCCACCCCCACGAAACTCTGCCGCCTCTTGGGCGAGAAGATGGCCCTTCGAGGGCGGGGATATATCCTGCTGGTGAGTTCGCTCACGGCCTGGATGCCCTATCCCACCATCTCGCTCTATGCCGCAACGAAGAGCTACCTGAGGATGTTTGGGCGGGCCCTTTGGTATGAGATGCACCCCCAAGGGGTGCAGGTTACCACGCTCTTCCCATCGGCTGTCGACACGCCGCTCTATGCCATCGACGAGAGCCTGCGTCGCCGCCTGAGGTGGTGGGGGCTGATGCTCTCGGCCGATCGGGTGGCTGAGGCGGCCCTTCGGGGGCTTTTTCGGGGTCGGCGCGATGTATTGCCCGGTTTCTGGTGCAAACTGCTGGCCCGCTTAGCCCGCTGGATGCCGGCATGGGCCCTGCTTCCGATCCTGAGGATGCGACGCGTACGCGAACTCCTTGAACAGGTATAATCCCCGACATAACCCATAAATCGCTATAACACACATCGTTTATGAAACGAATCTCACTACTTCTGTTTTTACTCTTTGGCCTGCTTTCGATGGCACGTGCCGAGGAGTTTTCGCGTAACTTTGCCGATACAACCCTTCGTCTGGACTACACCTTTGCAGGCAATGCCGAAGAGCAACTCATTGCCCTCAGGGGCCTGCAACGCCAAAGCGGTTGGTGGGGCCGTCGTTGCAACCTCTCGACGGTGCCGTTGCGGGGGAATGGTGATCTGAGCCTCTACGACCCCTCGACGGGCGAAGTGCTCTATAAGACGAGCTTCTCGTCGCTCTTTCAGGAGTGGTTGGTAACCCCCGAATCGGCCACGCTCAGCCGCAGTTTTGAGGCGACCTTCCTGGTGCCGATGCCGAAACGGGAGGTGGAGGTCGAACTTGTGTTGCGCGACAACCGAGGTCGCCGGCAGTGCTCCCTGCGCCACCGCGTAAAGCCTGAGGATCCGCTCATTGCCCACGCCGCACAGACTACGCCTCACACCTACCTGCATCGTGGCGGCGACCCCCGCGAGGCGATTGATGTGGCGATTGTGGCCGAGGGTTACACCTCCGCCGAGATGGCCCTTTTCTTGGAGGATGCCCGCACGGCGACCGAAGAGATCTTGCGTTATGCCCCCTTCTCGGCCCACCGCGAAAAGTTTAACTTTGTGGCCGTCATGAGCCCCTCGGAGGAGAGCGGCGTGAGTGTTCCCCACCAAGGGAGGTGGTACTCCACGGCCGTAGGTTCCCACTTCACCACCTTCTATATGGAGCGCTACCTGACCACCAACCACGTACACCGCCTCTACGACTGGGTGAACGGTATCCCCTGCGAGCACCTGATCATCCTGGCCAATACCGACACCTATGGCGGTGGCGGTATCTATAACTCTTACACCCTCACCACGGCTCACCATCCTCACTTTAAGCCGGTGGTTGTGCACGAGTTCGGCCACTCGTTTGGCGGCCTTGGTGACGAGTACTTCTACGAAAATGCCGACCAAATGGACGAAACCCACCAACTCGACCACGAACCCTGGGAGCCCAACATCACCACTTTGGTCGATTTCGGCGAAAAGTGGGCCGATATGCTCCCCGCGCCCGGGGTGGTCGTACCGACCGAACCCACACCTGCCCGCGAAGCCTCCTACGAGGTGGGTCTCTATGAGGGTGGCGGCTACCGCACCAAGGGGGTCTGGCGCCCTGCCGTGGTCTGCCGCATGCGCGACAACACGGCCACCCGTTTCTGCCCGGTCTGCGAACGCGCCCTCGAGCGGGTGATCCTCCACCAGAGCGTGGCTCCTTGAAAAATCCCAACATATAGTGATTGCCCGGCGGAGATTTTTTGCCGTACTTTGCCTTTGTTGAATTTTCCGACAAAAAGCGATGAAAAAGTGCGGCAGAAGCATCCTGTGGGCCCTTTGGCTGTTGTTTGTACCTCTTTGGGTGCAGGCGCAGACGGGCTATCGGCTTGCGGGCCGCATAATCAATTGTAGTGATTCGGAGCCGATAGCCGGGGCGGTTATTCTCCTCGACAAAGGCTACCTGTGGGCCATCTCGGATGGCGAGGGTCGTTTCGAGATCACCCACATCGAGCGTTCCCGGGTCGAGGCCTCGATCAGTTGCCTGGGCTTTGTGGAGGAGCATCGGGAGATCGAACTTGCCACCACTTCCGAGCCGCTGTTGATCTGCCTCAAGGAGAGCAATCTGCGCATCGACGATGTGGTGGTTACGGCCCAACGCCACAGCGAGGATTACAGCTCTTCGTTTGTGGTCGATCGCACGACCATAGACCATGCCCAGCTTCTCAACGTGGGCCACATCTCCACGCTGCTCCCCGGGGGAAAGAGTGTGGGGGATCAGAACCTCGCTTCGGGGCCGAGCCGCATCGCCCTGATGGCTGGTAGCGGCAGCGAGTTGGGCAACGCTTCGTTTGGTACAGCCATTGATCTGGATGGTCTGCGTCTGAGCAGCAATGCCGCCACCGGTGAGATCAAAGGGGTTGATCTGCGTTCGGTCGGAGCCTCGAATATCGAGTCAATCGAGGTGGTAACCGGTATTCCGTCGGTGGAGTATGGCGACCTCTCGAACGGCATTGTGAAGATCCAAACGCGCAAAGGCCACACCCCCTACCTTGTCGAGCTGATGGTGGAGCCCAAAACCAAGCAGATCGCCCTGAGCAAGGGCTTTCGTTTGGGCAAAAAACGCGGTACGCTTAACCTCAATCTGGAGCGTACCCGCTCGGTGTCGAATCTCGCTTCACCCTACACGGCCTACGATCGCAATAACCTGAATATCACCTACTCCAACAGTTTTCTGGATGGGAAGCAACAGCCGCTTCATCTGGCCGTATCGCTGGGTGGCAATCTGGGCGGATATAACTCCGAGGCTGATCCCGACCAATTTGCACAGACCTATACCCGAACCCGCGACTATGCCCTTCGCGGAAACATCAAACTCAACTGGTTGCTCAACCGCTCTTGGATCTCCAACCTCACCCTGCAGGCCACGGCTGCTTACAGCGACCAAACCACCACAACCCGCACCAACAAGAGCAGTGCCTCCACCCAACCCTATATCCACACCACCGAGGAGGGCTACTTCGTGGGGCAACTCTATGACGAGAATCCCGAGGCGGAGATCATCCTCAGTCCGACGGGCTATTGGTATCTTAACTCGGTCAACCAATCAAAACCTATCCACTACACCCTCAAGGCCAAGGGCGACTGGTCGCGCCAATGGGGGGCGAAAACCAACCGCATACTACTCGGGGCGGAGTATGCGGGTAGCGGCAATTTGGGGCGTGGTCTTGACTATCCGGACAGGCGCTATGCCCCCACTTGGCGTCCCTATCGTTTCGACGAGCAGCCCTTCATGCACACCCTCTCGCTCTTTTTGGAGGAGCGTTTCGAGTGGAGCTTCGGAGCCCTCTCGAAGTTGGGTGTAACGGCGGGTCTGCGCTCCGATATGACGATGATTTCGCGTTCGGAGTATGGCACGGTGAGCACCCTCTCTCCGCGTATTTCGGCCCGTTTTGTGGCCTGGGAGGGGCGACGGTCGACGGTGAGCGACCTGGTGATCTATGGCGGCTGGGGAAAGTCGGTCAAGCAACCCTCCTTTACGGTGCTCTATCCCACCCCCTCCTATAGCGACCGCCTTGCCTTTGCCCCGGGTACCACGGCCGACGGAACCACCTTCTATGCCTACTATACCCAACCGACCACCTCGCGCTACAACCCCGACCTGAAGTGGCAGTATGCCCAGCAAAGCGAGATCGGTTTGGAGGCGACCATTGCCGGAACGCGCATCTCCATTACCTTGTTCCGCAACAAGACCTTCAACCCTTATATGAGCCGCACGGTCTACTCCCCCTTTAGCTATAAACTCACCACGCAGAGCCACCTCGAGGCCGACTGTACAATCCCTTCGGCCAACCGCCAATACGAGATCGATCGCCATACGGGGGTCGTGACGGTGGTGGATCGCACGGGAGAGCAGGCGCCGCAGGTGATCGGCTACAAGGAGCGTCGGGCCTTTGTCGGACAGACCGAGTATACGAACGGAACTCCGGTGGAGCGCCGAGGTGTCAACTGGGTGGTTGACTTTGCTCAGATACGGGCCATCCGCACCCAAATCCGCATCGACGGAAACTATTATTGGTACAAGGGCCTTAACCAGACGATGGTCGCTTCGACCCTCTCGGCCTCTTCGTCGATGGCCAACGGCGAACCCTACCAATATGTGGGCCACTATGCCGGTGCGGCTGCGGTGAGCAACGGGTCGCTCTCGCGCCAACTCAATGCCAACATGACCCTTGTCACCCACATTCCGAAGATTCGCATGATCTTCTCCCTGCGCATCGAGAGTTCGCTTTATGACTACCACCAAAACCTGAGCGAGTATGCCGACGGTTCGCCGCGTGGTTACCTGCTTGCCTCTTCGGGCGACCATGAAGGGAGCAGCGAGGGGCTCTATAATCAGGGAAAGTATGTGGCGGTCTACCCCGAGTACTATACCACCTGGGAGAATCCCTCGGAGCGCATCCCCTTTGCCGAGAAGTTTCTTTGGGCCAAGGAGCACGATCCGGCCCTCTATCAGGAGTTGGCCCGTCTGGTGCTGAAGAGCAACACCTCCTACTACTTCGACGAGGAGCGTATCACGGCCTACATGGCGGCCAATTTTAACCTGACCAAGGAGGTGGGACGCTTCGCCTCGATCACCTTCTATGCCCGCAACTTTTTCTACCACATGGGCAAGGTGCGCTCCTCGCAAACGGGCCTCTCCTCCTCGCTCTTCGATAGTGGCTATATCCCGAAGTTCTACTACGGCCTCTCTTTACGATTGAAATTTTAACACAATAATAACCTTAAAAAAAAGACAAAATGAAAAGATCTTGGATGATGGCAACGCTTCTTGCACTCTTTGCGCTGGTTGCCTGTGAGAACGATGATGCACCTCAGGGTGGAGTAAAAACCTTTGCCGTAACGGCCCAACTGAACTATCCCTCCGAGAGCGGAATTACACCCGTAGAGGGGGTTGAGGTCACGATGAAGAGCACCTCGGGAACTGTAACAACGGCCCTTTGTGATGCCTCAGGCCGTGCCGAATTCAGCCTGCCTGAGGGAATCTATGAGGCCTCGGCAAGCGATCGTCGGGTGATGGACGGTTACACCTACTCCTTCAACGCCTTGGTGCAACAGGTTGTGGTGGCAGCCTCCTCCTACAACGGTTCGCTGGTAGTCGATCTCGATATGGTGGGGAGTCGTGCCGGTCAACTCCTCATCAAGGAGCTCTATGTGGGTGGCTGTCCGAAGGATGATGGTTCGGGGTTCTATCAGACCGACAAATACATGGTCATCTACAACAACTCCTCCACCCGGGCTTCGGTAAGGAACTTCTGCATAGGCATGGTCGGCCCCTACAATGCCCACGCCTCGAATAGCAACTATGTGGATGGGGTTCTCTGCTATGCCGACTTGGGCTACACCCCCACCATTTGTGCCTATTGGTATATGCAGCAGGAGCTCGTGATGGAGCCCTACACCTCGAAGGTGATCGCCCTGAACGGAGCCATCGACCATACGCTCACCTATACCCGTTCGGTCGACCTGAGCGAGGCCGATTATTGCACCTACGATCCCGAGGTCTTCGCCAATACCACCTTCTATCCCACTCCTTCGGAGAAGATCCCGTCGCAGAACTACCTGAAGGCCAACTTCTTTGGTATGGGCAATGCCTGGCCCATCAGCGTCAACTCGCCGGCTCTCTTTATCTTCTCGTTGCAGGAGGGTGATCCGACCTCCTATGGCCAGCAGAGCGAGAACCGCTACTTCTTCCCCGGTGAGGAGGATAACGATGTCTACGGCTGCACGAAGATCCCCAACGAGTGGATCTTGGATGCCGTGGAGATCTTCAGCGCAGAGTATGTGTTGGAGTCCTATGCCCGCTTTAATTCGACGCTCGATGCCGGCTATGTGGTGATGACCAACAAGCAGGGCTACTCGATCTACCGCAACGTGGACCGCGAGGCTACCGAGGCGTTGCCCGAGAATGCAGGGAAGCTCCTCTATGGCTACGGTCTCGGCACGGTGGATTATAACGGAGCCACCTCGACCGATCCGAGCGGAATCGACGCCGAGCTCTCGGCACAAAACGGTGCGCATATCCTCTACCTGGATAACAACAACTCCTCCCTGGATTTCCATCAGCGCCAGACGGCTGCATTGAAGCACTAACCCCCTTATCGACGGATAATGACGAAGAACCCCTGGCGTAAAATATGGTTATTGACGGCCCTTATCGGCGGAGTTTTCGGCTCCGCCGTAGGGGCCTCTTTGACTGATTCACTGCCCCACGAGCGGTTGGTGGATCTGGGTCTGGACAAGGGGTGGATCGCCTCCGAGAATGGGGCCATGCTTGACTGCATGGCCCGCGAACGTCTCTCCCGGGTGGAGCTTTGCGGGGAGTGGGAGCAGGGGGATCTGATTGATCCCAATGGAGCCCGAGAGGCGCTTCGGGGAACACTTCGGGCAGAATCCTACCTCCGCATCTCGGAGCGGGTGGCCCTCTATGGGAAGGTCGGCTACAGCCACTTTATCGGGCAGGAGATGGCCGGATCCTATTGGATCGACCCCCGCAATGCCCCCTTCGATCTGGTGGAGTATAGCGAGGAGAACCGGGGAGAAAAGCGCCTTGAACGCTTCGTGGTGGCGGGGGCGGCGGCCTACCGCCTTTTGGATTGGTTCACACTGGGGGCCTCGGTCGACTACCAAACGGCCAACTACACCAAGCGTAAGGATCTGCGCCACACCAACTCCCTGATGGATATGACCCTCACGCTGGGCCTGAAATTCCGTCTGAGCAAGCGCCTGCAGTTGGGGGCCAACTATACTTATCGTCGTCGCAACGAGAGCCTCCTGCTGAGCACCTATGGTACCACCGACCGCACCTACTCTTCGCTCCTAAGCTACGGGGCGCTGTTCGGAAAGGAGGAGTTTTTCGGGGATATGGGCTACACCAAGGAGGATGAGGCCAAACCCCTCTTCGATCGCTATCATGGCGGGGCCGTGCAGCTCCTGTGGCGCCTTTCGGAGCGCCTGGAGTGGTTCAACGAGGCGGGTTACCGAAGCCGCAAGGGCTACTATGGCGAACCCTCGCCCCAAACGGTGGTCTATGCCAACCACCAAGGCGCAGAGCTCTTCTACAAGGGGCACTGGAGCCTTCTCGGGGAGCAGAACCGCCACACACTCTCTTTGGAGTGGAGGCGCCACAAGGTGGAGAACCATGAGCAGCTCTACCGCTTCTACAACGAGTCGGGCGGAGTGAGCTATGTGGAGTACTTAGGCGAGGTGCTGACGGGCAACCGCCGCGATGAGAGCCTCTGTGCGAGCTATACCCTTCGTCGCGGTTTTGTCGGAGGGATCCCCTCCTGGCAACTGGCCGTTGAGGGCTCCTACACCAAGCGCACGACATTGGCCAATAACTACCCCGACTTCCGCTACCAGGCGATCCGATGGTGGCGCGTTGAGGCAGATGCCGAGCGTAACCTCTGGTGGCAGCGCAACCTCTTTACCTTTGCCCTCGGCCTGGGTTATGGGGCCGGTGGCGGCGCCCCCTTTGAGGATGGGCGCTATGGAGGCAACAGCGAGAGCCAGACCCTCACCCGCACTCTGGATGAGCGCCTGTTGCGGGAGTATGACTTCCTGACGGCCCCGCAGATCGAGGCAGCCCTTCGATTGGGGTATGCCCGTCGTATCGGGGCCGGAGGTGTGAGGGGCTATGTGGAGGCCTCTTACCGCTATAGAAAGGCCTTCGATACCCCCTTTCTGGGGAGCGCCCGTCGGCATGGGCTGGAGATGCATATAGGCTGTAAATTCTAAACAAAATTGAAAACATAAAAACTAAAAAATGATGCGAATGAAAACTTTTGTAATGAGCGTTGTGGCCTTGGCCTCGTTGATCTCCTGCGGAGGAAATCCGACCAAGCCGGCCGAGAGCCAAGAGGCCGAGGTGGCTGTTACGGTAATGGATGTGGATCAATTGCTGGCCGATGCAGAGCGCCTGACCGATCAGTCGATCGAGATCGAGGGTATCTGCACCCACATCTGCAAGCATGGTGCCACCAAGATCTTCCTGATGGGCAGCGACGACAGCAAGACGATCCGTGTCGAGGCGGCCGAGTTGGGCTCCTTCAGCCGCGAGTGTGTGAACAGCATTGTCCGCGTAAAGGGGTTGCTGCGCGAGGAGCGCGTCGATGAGGCCTACCTGCAACGTTGGGAGGCGGCCGTAGCGGCACGTGCAGCCGAGCAGCATGGCGACGGTGAGGCGGGATGCGACACCGAGAAGGCTGCCCGTGGCGAGACCGGCAATACGGTAGCCGAGCGCATTGCCGACTTCCGCACAAAGATCGCAGCCCGCAAGGCAGCAGTGGGCAAGGAGTATCTCTCCTTCTACTTTGTCGAGGCCCAAGCCTATGAAGTTGTCGAGTAACGACCTGCGCCGATGGATGCGCCTGCTGCATCGGGATCTCTCCTTCTTCTTCTCGGGAATGGTGCTGATCTATGCCCTCTCGGGACTCTACATGAACCACCGCGACACGGTCAACCCCCACTATACGGTGAACCGCGTCGAAGTGCGTTTGGAGGGGCTTCCTCAGGCGGCGATGGATCGTCAGGCGGTGGAGCAGTTGATGGCACGCGTGGGGGTTAAGGAGCGCTACACGAAGCACTACTTCCCCCGTCCGGGCCACCTCAAGGTCTTTCTCAAAGGGGGCTCCTCGCTCGAGGCGGAGCTTGCTACGGGAGAGGTGCTCTATGAGTCGTTGCGCCGCCGCCCCTTGGTGAGTGCCATGACGACACTCCACTACAACCCGGGACGTTGGTGGACTTGGTTTGCCGACACCTTTGCCGTGGCACTGATCCTGATCACGCTTTCGGGCATCTTGATGCTCAAGGGCAACAAGGGACTTTGGGGCCGCGGAGGTGTGGAGCTTTTGTTGGGCATTGCACTGCCCGTTCTGCTCCTGTTGTTGAGTTAAAAAAATGAAGAGATGGAAAAAGTTATCGAATGTCGCAACCTGACACACTACTACGGAAAGCGACTGATTTATGAAGATTTGAGCTTCGATGTTCCCCGTGGCCGTATCCTCGGATTGCTCGGGAAGAATGGTACGGGCAAGACCACGACCATCAATATCCTGAGCGGATTTCTCCAACCCCGTTCGGGAGAGTGCCGTATTCTGGGTGAGACGATCGGGCGAATGAACCCTCTCACGCGTCGCCGTATCGGGCTTTTGATCGAGGGGCATGTGCAGTATCAGTTCATGACCATCGAGCAGATCGAGCGCTTCTATGCGGCCTTCTATTCAAACTGGAAAAGGGAGGCCTACTACGCGTTGATGAGCCGCCTGAAGGTGGCACCCGGACAGCGCATCAACCGCATGTCGTGCGGCCAACGCTCGCAGGTGGCTTTGGGGCTGATCTTGGCACAGGATCCCGAGGTGTTGATCTTGGACGACTTCTCGTTAGGTCTCGATCCGGGCTATCGCCGCCTCTTTGTCGATTACCTGCGCGAATATGCCAAGGCCGAGGAGAAGACGGTCTTCCTCACCTCGCACATCATCCAGGATATGGAGCGTTTGGTGGACGACTGTATCATCATGGACTACGGCAAGATCCTCGTGCAGATGCCCGTGGATGAGCTCCTGGGTAAGTTTCGCCGCTATACGGGGCGGGTTGCGACGGACTTTACGCCGGAGGCCGAGTCCGGCTTCTATAACCCCTCGGTCATCCGCTCCGCGCTGGAGGTCTATTCGATGCTCCCCGAAGAGCAGGTCGTAGCCCTACTTGCGGCCCGTGGTGTGGCCGATGTGGTGGCCGAGCGGGTCTCGTTGGAGGATGCATTTATTGGTTTAACCGGAAAATATTAGGCGATTATGATACGAGCTATATGCTACAAGGAGTGGATCAAGACCATCTGGTATCTGTTGCCGGCCCTGCTCACCTCGGTGGGTTTTGCCGGCTACTGCATGTTGCGTGTGGGACGGGTCTGCTCGCTGAAGGGGGTGGCCCACCTCTGGATCGTGATGCTGCAACGCGATGTGATCTTTGTCGATCTCCTGCAATTTCTGCCGCTGATTCTCGGCCTGGGGTTGGCCGTCGTGCAGTTTGCCCCCGAGATGCAGCGCAAATCCTTTAAGTTGACCCTGCATCTGCCCATCCGAGCCACTCGGGCCGTGGGGGCGATGCTGCTCTATGGGGTGGTGAGCCTTTTGGCCATCTTCCTGCCGGCCCTGCTGTTGATGTGGGGCTATCTGCAGACGGTGATGGCTCCGGAGCTCTGGCAACATATCCTGCTGAGTACGTTGCCCTGGTACTTAGCCGGTGTGGCGGCCTATCTGCTTACGGCCTGGGTGGCATTGGAGCCCACCTGGCGGCGACGGTTGGTGGATGGGTTGATGGCGCTACTGCTCCTGCGCATCTACTTCCTGGCTCCGGCCCCCGAGGCCTATAACGGCTTCCTGCCCCTGCTTACCCTGCTGACGGCGAGCTACGCGCTCTTTTCGCTGCTCTCGCTGACCCGTTTCCGCGATGGCCGTCAAGATTAGTTTTCCACCCCGAAAAAAGTAAAAAGATGTTACGAATAAGCAAAATACTCTTTTGGATGGTGGTTGTGATGCTCGGACTGTGGCAACTGCCTTGGTGCTACAACTTCTTTGTGGGGCCCTCCACCTCCACCCCCTTCACCCTCTACAGTTCGGTGGTCGGGGAGTTTGCCCTGCTGCAAAACAACCACGAGGGAGAGCTCTCCTATACCGACCGTGCAGGAAACAGCTACACCGAGCAGGAGTTCGACTCGATCCTGCCGATGTTCTACTACCGCCAACTGGTAACCGACGGCCGATTCCCGGCCACGATTTGTGGTGTGGAGGTTACTCCGCGCGAGGTGCAGCGCACCTCCTTCAGTTTCCGCCTCACCCCTTCGGAGCAGCAGAAACCCCACACGGGGCTCTACCAACTGCTCGAGTCGATGTCGGGTCGCGTGGATCTGGTGTTGCCCGACGATGTCTTTCGCCTCACACAGCACCGTATCGAGTTTGTGGATATGGCGAGCAACACGATCCTCGAGGAGAAGAGCGAGCGCTTTACCCGCATGATGTTGAGCAAGGGTTTTCGTTTCCCGGCCCACCGCATTGCGGGTAACCCGACCGACCGCAAGGAGTATGACGAGGGCTACCTGCTGCTGGATGCCGATCGTCGTCTCTTTCACCTCAAGATGACCAAGGGGCGCCCCTACTGCCGAGCCATTGAATTGCCGGAGGGCATGACCCCCGAATACCTCTACATCACCGAGTTTCCGGCCCGTTCGATGTTGGGCTTTATTGTCGACACCGAAGGGGGCTTCTGGGTTATCAACCGCCCCTCCTACGAGGTGGTGCAAACGGGTATTCCCTCCTTTGATCCCTGTCGGGAGTCGATGTTCATCATGGGCAACCTGCTCGACTGGACGGTTCGGCTCTCGGATCGGGATACGGAGCGCTACTATGCCCTCTCGGCTGCCGACTACTCGCTCATTGACAGCCTCCGATACCTGACCCCCGATCGCTCGATCAAGGGGCTGTGCTTTACCTCTACCCGCGACAAGTTCGTGCGCCTGCGCTTCGAGTAGAGGAAAGGTCGGGCAGAGTGCTCGAAAGGTGGAATTGCCCTTTGCGATCGTCTGAAAGGAGCAAGAGATCAACCCAATAGGAGAATGGCTGAGGCTGTTCTCCTATTTATCTTTGCCGCATGAAGAGACGAATCAACATCACCCTATCCCCCCGTTTCGAGGGGTTGCGCAAGGATCTTGAACGACTACCCGAGCTTTTTGTGGCGGCCGATACCTCGCTGCGTGAGGGGCGCAACTCGGTACGTCGCATGCAGCTTGGCGGCGAGGAGTTGGTGGTCAAGCGTTATCGGCGCATCCATTGCCTCAACAGGTTGCTCTATGCCACCCTTCGCCGCAGTAAGGCCGAGCGGGCCTATGAGCATGGCTTGGAGTTGCTTACGCGCGGAATCCCGACGCCGGAACCCGTTGCCCGGGTGGATGTGCTCTGTGGCTGCCGGCTCTGCGACAGCTACTCCATCACGCGCTATTCGTCGGCTGTTTCGCTTACTGAGGCGGTGAAGAACTTTCCGCATGCCGAGGCGCAACGTATCCTGAGCTCTTTTGCCCGCTTCATGCTTCAGGTACATGATCGCGGGGTGTTGCACGAAGATCTCAATGCCGCCAATGTTCTCTATCGCAAAACGGAGGAGGGCTATGCTTTCGAGTTAATAGACATCAATCGTCTGAAGTTTCGCTCTCGCCTTTCGCTTTCGGAGCGCCTGCGCAACCTTCGACGATTGACCGATCAAACACTTCCCTACCTGCATGTCGTGGAGCGCTATGCCGAGGCAATGGGGCGTGAACCCAACGGTGTGCTGCTGCGGGGTTCGATCTTCCGTTTCGCCTACCAGAGGTTCTACGACCTTAAGGCCCGCCTGAAATGAAATTCAAAATTCAAAATTAGGGGTGTGCCGTGGGGTGCGATGAACCAGGAGCACTGGAAATTCAAAATGCAAAATTGAGCGAAAAAGAGACTTCGCTCTTTTGCTGCTGCGCCTCGGCATAGCCAAACGCGTTCTCGCCCGGCTCTGCACTCGGCTTGCACCGCAGTCCAAAATGCATGATTGGAGGTAATGGGATTACCCGGGGCGTATTACCGTGGGGGTGTTAGCCTGGAAATGCCGGGAATTTAGGGAATGATGGGAGGCCCACAACGCTCTGGGCAATCCCATTATTCCCATAATTCCCATCTTATAACTCCCCACCGTACAACCCACTCCATCCTACCCCACGGTACAACCCCCTGCCCCGTGGGTATTAAAAAAGATACCCGTGCGATGGTGGGGTATGCCGCAGTGGTGCGTAGGATGGGAACGTAACACACAGCGTAACGCGTAACGAAACATGGGGTGGGCGTTACGCCTTGTTACGGTCTGTTACGCTAAAAATAATTATGCATTTTGAATTTTGAATTTCCTTCCGGGCCTCCCATCACTCCCATCACTCCCATCATTCTCATTATTCCCCCCCCCTCAATTTTGAATTTTGAATTTTGAATTTTGAATTATTTTGTATCTTTGCCCGATAATATTGTTGTTAGCAAAAGAATCGGTCAAGAGAGATGGCAAAAGTAATCGCGTTAGCAAACCAGAAGGGGGGCGTGGGGAAGACCACCACGGCTATCAATTTAGCGGCATCGCTCGCCCTGTTGGGCAAGCGGGTCTTGCTGCTCGATGCCGACCCTCAGGCCAATGCGACATCGGGTTTGGGCTTTGAGATCGACCGCAAGGGCATCTACGAGTGCCTGACCGGCCAGGTCGAGGCGCAGGAGGTGTTGTTGCAGAGCCCCGATATCAAGAAGTTGTGGGTGCTCCCCTCGTCGATTCAGTTGGTGGCAGCCGACACCGAGCTGCCCAAGATGGAGGCGGCCCACTACATCATGAAGCGCATTGTCGATTCGTTGCGCGAGCGCTTCGACTACATCTTCATCGACTGCTCCCCCTCGTTGGGCTACACGACGGTCAATATCCTGACGGCAGCCGACTCGGTACTGATCCCCGTGCAGTGCGAGTACTTGGCCTTGGAGGGGCTCTCGAAGCTCCTCAACACGATCCGCATCGTGAAGAGCGGCCTGAACCCCGCCCTCGAGATCGAGGGGTTCCTCCTGACAATGTATATGCGCAACCGCCTGAACAACCAGGTGGCCACCGAGGTACGTCAGCACTTCGGGGAGATGGCCTATGAGACAATAATTCAGCGAAACATCCGTTTGGGTGAAGCCCCCTCGCACGGAAAGCCCATCATGCTGTATGATGCCTCCGCCGTCGGGGCCAAGAACTACCTGACTTTGGCCAAGGAGTTCCTTAAACGCAACCGCAAGCAGCACGCCAAGTAGTATGAAACAGAAAGGATTAGGCCGTGGTTTGGATGCCATTTTCGGCCAAGAGAAACCCGCCGCCATCTTGAAGCCGATGAGCGAGATGGCCGAGATCTCCATCGAGGAGATCATCCCCAACCCCACGCAGCCGCGCCGCGAATTTGACGAGGCGGCCCTTGAGGAGTTGGCCGATTCGATTCGCTCGCTCGGGATCATTCAGCCGATCACCCTGAGCCGCAGAGGTGGGGATGGGAAGTATGTGATCATCAGCGGTGAGCGCCGCTACCGTGCTGCCCGCATGGCGGACCTCAAGCGTCTGCCGGCCTACATCCGCGAGGTGGACGACGAGAATCTCCACGCCATGGCCTTGGTCGAGAATATCCAACGTCAGGATCTCAACGCCATCGAGATCGCGCTGGGGATGCAGCGCTTGGTGGAGGAGTGCCACCTCACGCAGGATGCCCTCTCGGAGAAGGTGGGCAAGAAGCGTTCGACGGTGGCCAACTACATGCGCCTGCTGAAGCTGCCCCACGAGGTACAACTCGCCCTCAAGGAGGGGTTGATCTCGATGGGCCATGCCAAGGCGATTGCCGGGGTGGAGCCCGAGCGCCAGCTCTGGCTCTTGAAGCGTTGCCTGAAGCGTGCACTTTCGGTGCGTCAGGCCGAGGAGTTGGCCCGCAAGGCTGCCGAGAAGGCGGCCCAAACACCCGAGAGCGAGGAGGAGTACCCCGAGAGTTACAGCCGCCTGGTGGAGACCTTGGAGGGGCTCTTCAATCAGGAGATCGGCATCAAGCGCCTCAAGTCGGGCGGTGGCCGTATCACGATCGACTTCCATTCGGAGGCTGAGATCGAGGCCTTTATACATAAGTTTGAGAATCAGTAAGTTGCAAATAGAGAGAAGAGCGTGAAGATGAACCGGATCGTGCGATATATCCTGCCCTTGCTGCTGCTCCTGATGAGCTTCGAAGGCCGGTCGCAGGAGCAAAGCGTGTTGCAGCGCCGCAGCCCCCGCCAGATGGTCAAGGGGGGGATGCTGCAACGCCCCGACACGCTCTCCGCACGTCAGGATTCGCTCTACCTCGATCCTGCCCTGATGGATTCGCTAAGGCGTATGGCACCCGATTCGTTGGCGCTCGATTCGCTCGTTGCGTTGGTGCGCACGGAGCTCGACTCCATGGCCCGTCGTGAGGGGGTGGATTCGCTCTCGCGCCCCGTGGTGGACTCCCTGCTGCACGAGGCGGCCGACTCCCTGCTGCCGGCAGCCCTTGTCGACTCGCTGCAACGGGCCGATTCGCTCTTTGCGCTCGCCATGGAGGATGGGGCCGACTCGCTGCGTCGCCGCAAGGGGTGGCTCATGAGTGACTCGATGTCGCTCTCGAAGGTATGCTGGATCTCGACCGTGCTGCCCGGCTATGGTCAGATCTACAACAAGCAGTATTGGAAACTCCCGATCCTCTACGGATTGGTGGGTACGGGTATCGGCATGTATGTCCACGAAACCCACCAATACAAGCCCCTCAAACAGCAGTATGAGGCCATCACCTCCATCTCTACGGAGCGTACCCCCGAGTTGGATGCCCTGCAAAAGGAGATGATCCGCCACAACACCCGCCGCCAGATCTACTTAGTGGCCTCGGTAGCCTCCTACCTCTACTTCATCGGGGATGCGGCCGTGAACTACGGTACCAACGACGTCTCCA
>CAZRJU010000010.1:0-24207 GCA_964600455.1 uncultured Alistipes sp.
CCATGTTGTCGCGCAGGTAGTCGAAGCCGTATTCGTTGTTCGTACCGAAGGTGATATCGGCTAAATAGGCTTTGCGACGCGCCTCGGAGTTGGGCTGGTGCTTGTCGATGCAATCCACTGAAAGGCCGTGGAACTGATACATCGGCCCCATCCACTCGGAGTCACGCTTGGCCAGGTAGTCGTTGACCGTAACCAGGTGAACACCCTTCTTGGCCAGTGCGTTGAGGAAGACGGGCAGCGTGGCTACCAGGGTCTTACCCTCACCCGTGGCCATCTCGGCAATCTTACCCTTGTGCAACACCACGCCACCGAAGAGCTGTACGTCGTAGTGAATCATCTCCCACTTCAGATCGTTGCCGCCGGCCAACCAGTGGGTCTGGTAGATCGCCTTGTCGCCCTCGATCGTGACAAACTCCTTCTCGGCGGCAAGGTTGCGGTCGAATTCGGTGGCCGTAACCTCCACGGTCTGATTTTGGGTGAAACGGCGGGCCGTATCCTTCATGATGGCAAAGGCCTCGGGCAGAATCTCGTCGAGCTTTTGCTCGATCTTCTGGTCGATGAGCTTGGTAGTCTGGTCGATCTCTTTCGAGATGCTCTCTTTTTCTTTGAGCGATACTTCGTCGCTCTCGAGCTTGGCCTTCAGTTCGACAATATGTTTCTCGTCAGCCTCGATGAAGTCGGCAATCTGCTGCATCAGGGCAGCCGAACGGCCACGCAACTCGTCATTCGAGAGGGCCTCAATGGTGGGGTAGATCGCCTTGATCTTCTCCACATAGGGCTGAATCTCCTTGCGATCCTTATCGGCCTTGGAGCCGAAGATCATTTTCAGTAAACCGGTTAAGATATCCATAGTTATTCGTAATATTTACTTGTGAGTTGAGTAAGTACTTCCACGTGCACGCGCACGCTATCCCGCAAAGTTAATAAAAATATTTTGATAAGCCGATAGGTTGAGCCGAGAAAAGTCCGACATGGGGCAAAATAGCCTGTTTTTCACCCTTCTGGGGTCTTATCGTCGCTCGATGAGCCGGCCGAGCGGGCACTTTGCACACTGCTTTAGTTCGCAGTAGCTGCGCGAGAGCTGCAACAGGGCTTGGGATTCGAAGGCAGAGGCGGGGGAGATGCGGGCCCGCTGCCACTCCCGGATATAGCGATTGTTCTCGGCCGGCAGGGACTCCCAGAGATCAATGGCTCGGCGCGTAAGCTCCTCGCGGCCGGTCTGCTTGCCGTAGAAGAACTGCATGACGGCGACCAAGTTGATCCCGATCGTGTGGCTCTTCTCCATCCCGATGCGTTTGGTCGAGTGGTCGATGCCGCTCGAGGGGTTGTAATAGCTGCTCCAGTAGCTCGACGCCTCCACCTCGAACAACTGTTCGATATCCGTCCGTGTGCGACACTCGAGAATACGGTCGTAGACATACTCGCGGCGGGCAATCAGGGCCGAAAGTTGGGCCAGGCGCAGACGGGGATGGTTGGCCGGTCTGAGGCGTGAGATCTGCCAACGGCCGGCCTCGATGGGGCGGAGGTCGTATTTCTGTTTAAGGTAGTCGAACTCGGCGGCAAGATCGCGCGTGTAGGTATCGTCGTGGCAACTCTCGAGCAGGCCCGAGCTGCCGAAGAGCATCGCCTCGATGCGCAGAATCGAGCCTCGTTCGCGGCTGACTACGGCATAGGGAACCCGATCAGCCAATGCGGCATAGAGCGCGCGGTTTTGCAGGTCGCCCACCGTGCGAAAGAGCATGTGGTGGAGGATTTGGTTCCAGTCGCCGTGCGAGGCCTCGAAGAGTGCGGCAATATCGCCCACCTTACGTTGCATACGCTCGAAAGCAAGCGCCGTGTAGAGCTCGCAACGGTGGAGCGGATCCAGACATGCAAGCTCCTCCTTGCAGGCGGCCATATGGCGTTCACCCGTTGTGGTTGCATGGTTGAAAAGGGACATACGGCGGCCTGTGGAGGGATTAGAAGAGGTTGAGCTCCAGTTTGGCCTCCTCGGTCATCATATCCTTGTTCCAAACGGGATCGAAGGTGAGAATCACGTTCACCTCCTTCACTCCGTTCACCTTGGCTACCTGCTGGTTGACATCCTCGATAAGCATATCGGCCATCGGGCAGTTGGGGGCGGTCAGGGTCATGCGGATTGTGGCCACACCGTCGGGCGTAAAGTCGATCTCGTAGATCAGCCCCAGATCGTAGATGTTGACCGGGATCTCGGGATCGTAGATATTCTTCAGGGTCATCACAATATCCTGCTCGACTCGTAAAATCTCCTCTTTTGTTGCCATGGTGTTAGGCTTTTAGGGTTTGACTGAAGGCTAAGGCGTAGAGGCGCATCTGTTTGATCATCGCCAGCAGCCCGTTCGAGCGCGTCGGCGAGAGGTTTTCGCTCAGGCCGATGGCATCAATAAAGTAGAGCTCCCGGTCGAGAATCTCCTGCGGAGTGCGGCCGCTCATGGCGCGAATCAACAGCGAGATGATCCCCTTGGTGATGATGGCATCGCTGTCGGCACGGAAGAGTACCTTGCCGTCAACCAACTCGGCCGAGATCCAGACACGCGACTGGCACCCCTGAATCAGGTACTGCTCGGTGCGATGCTTGGGGTCGATGGCCGGAAGCGACTCGCTCAGGCCGATCAGGTAGTCGTATTTGTCGAGCCAGTCCTCAAAGAGGGCAAACTCCTCGATAATCTCCTCTTGAATGGGATCCTTCATATCTTGATATGGTTGTCGTTATCGGTTTAATTCCTATGTGTTTACTTTAGTTGCTTGCAGGTGTAAGAGCCTCCTTCAGGAGCTTGCCCTCGGAGGCGGCCGGAGCAGGAATCCCCAACAACTGCGCCAGGGTGGCGGCCACGTCGCTCATCTCCACGGGGCGGTCGACGGTCTGTGAGGGTGAGTTCGTGCGGTAGATCACCAAGGGAACGTGGCGATCGTAGCTGTACATCGAGCCGCTCGACGAGCGCACCACGTCACGCTTCTCGATCCAGCCCGGCATCAGGTTGAGAATCACATCGCCCGAGCGGCGCGGGTAGAAGCCGTTTTGCATCTGGCGGGCATAGCCGCTGCCGAAGTAGCTTGTGCGCATGGCCGTAGCCGAAAGGGCATGCGATACGCCGCGGAACTGCATGGCAAAGGTGGCTACCTCGTTCTGTACATCGCTCAACGAGAGACGCTTCTCGTAGATCAGGTTGTGGTTCAAATAGACCATCTGGTTTTCATACTCCAGTACCCAGTTCTGCTCGGCGCGGCCGTAGCGGGCATCGAGGAAACTCTCCAGGATCATCTCAAACTGCGGGACATTGAAGCGCTGCTCCTGCGTGCGGGGCGAGAGGTCGTAGGAGGGGCTGGTGCCGTGATCCGAGGTGAGCAGGATACAGACCTCCCCGGTGGGAGACTGGGCCCGGATGTAGGTGATCAGGTCGCTCAGGTCGCGGTCAAGGCGGTAGAACATATCCTCGGCCTCGATCGACTCGGGCCCGTAGGCCTCGATGATGCGTTTCGGAGTCTCCAGATAGATGTTCAATAGGTCGGGTTTGCTGTCCTTGCCGAGTGAGAATTGGGCAATGACCTGCTTGGCAAAGTCGAAGACGGCACTGTTGCCGGCCGGCGTGTAGAGCAGACGATCATACTCGGTGCGGTAGACCAGTTCGCAACTGATCTCGCGGATCGGATCACCGGTCGAGGGGGTGGGATTATTGCGCGTGCGAACGGGCTGGAGCGGCAGAATGTCGGAGCGCAGTCGATTGGTGTAGTGCTGCACCTCCAGGAGCGAGATCCAGGGGCGGAGCAGGTAACTCAGGGGCTTACGTTCGCGGTTGTAGCGTTTGATCCACTCGGGCAATACGGGCATGTAGTAGGAGGAGGAGCGCCAGTGACAGAGGGCGCTGTTCATCCAGAAGGTCATCCCCTGCTTGCCCCCCATCACCACGGCCGTCTCGGGCTCCATGGCGATCGTTACCACGCGACTCTCGGGGCTGTGATCCATCAGGCTCTCGGAGAGGGTGGGGGCAATGAGTCGGTGGGGCGAGAACTGCCCGCCGCCGGTGTGGTACTCCAAGCCCCGCACCTCGTTGTCGGCGATGAGTTCCACGCGGCTGTTGTCGACCCAATCCCACCAGTGGCTGCCCACGATACCGTGCGAGGTGGGCAGTGTGCCGCTCGTAAGCGTTGCCAACGAGGTGAGGGTCAGGGTCTGTTGATTTTCGTAGTAGGCCTGGGTGTAGGAGGTGCCATCCTCGAAAAGAAGGCGAAATCCCCCTTCGCAGAGGTGGTCGCGGTAGCGCTCCACGTCGCCCGAACGCAGCGAGCCGACAACGATCTGCACCACCAGACGCGGCGTTTGTGCCCGCAACGTATGGGGCATAAGCAGGGCGCAGAGGCCCATGCCGATAAGCAACAGACGAGATGATCGATTCATAGCCCGCAAAGATAGGTATTTTTATTGAAATCTGCTGCTTAAAATCGCCTTTTCCTCCTCAAAACGGGGGCCAAGGAGCTCCTCCAGGCGGCCAATCTCGCTCTTTTGTTCACTCAGGAAGCGCCGAAAGGCCTCGCTCTCGGGGTGCAGGGGGCGGTGATTCAGTGCACGTTGCAGCCGCTCGATTCGCTCCCCGGTGGTCTTACACTCCGGGGCAATGGCTACCTCACGGAAGCGCTCCCAGAGGTAGTCGATTGCTAACGGGGCGGGGTGGAGCAGATCGTCGGCATAGAAGCGGTAGTCGCGCAGGTCGTCCATCATCAACTCCCAGGCGGCAAAGTAGTGGCATCGGGGGTACTCCTCTGTGAGTTTTCCGAGGGCTACGCGCAGGAGCGCCTTACTCAGGGAGTTCTCCTCGGCTCCGTCGCTCAGATGGCGTACGGGTGAGAGGGTCAGGATCACCTCCTTGCCGCGCAACTCATGCTCCAGGAGGCTTCTCCAAACCGTGGTAATCTGCTCCACATCAAGCAGTTCGCGCTGAAAGAGCGACCGAGGCTGTTGGTGGCAGTTAGCCACCACGCAGCCGCTCTGCTTGAGGCGATAGACGAAGGCTGTGCCGAAGGTGATGATCACCACCGAGGCCTCCTTCAGGGCCCGGTGGCCCCGTTCGATTGCGCGGCTCATCTGCTCGAGTGCCCCTTCGCGTTCGGGCGAGGAGAGTGAGCCGTGCATCTCGTAGTGAAACCAGAGGTCGCGCTCCTCGTCATGGAGAAGCTCCTCGGGAGAGATGGGGCGATTCTTGGAGAGCCGCTCCACGGTGTGGGCCAGGCTTATGGGGTTGAACATCACCCCGAGCGGGTTGATCGTGATGGCGAATTTGGCCTCTTTGAGGCGGCTCGATATGGTTTGGGCAAAACAGGAGCCGAGGGCGAGCAACCGGTCTTCGTAGCGGATCGGTCGGGGGAGCTTCGGAAGGGGAAATTCACTGCGAAATTTCATCATGCGCGGGGCGTTTAAGGGGTTCTTCGGGCGAAAAGCGCCCAACTCAGGGGCAAAGGTAGATTTTTTTCGAGAAAAATTCCTACCTTTGTTCTATGAGAGTTCAGGCAAATTGCAAAATAAACATCGGATTGGACATCCTGCGTCGTCGTGCGGATGGTTACCACGATCTGGATACGGTGATGGTGCCCGTTAGGGGGCTCTATGATACGTTGGAGGTGGAACCTGCGACGGGGAAGGGGGTCTCGTTCTCTTCGTCGGGGTTGGTCATCGACTGCCCGGCCGAAAAAAATCTGGTGGTGCGGGCTGCCCGCCTGATGCAGGAGCGCTATGGTGCGGGGGCAGTGAAGATTCATCTTGAGAAACGCACCCCCTTCGGGGCGGGGCTTGGCGGTGGTTCGGCGGATGCGACGATGACCCTCAAGGCAATGAATCAACTCTTTGATCTTCACCTCTCTGAAGAGGAGCTCGAGGGGGTGGCAGCCGAGCTTGGAAGCGATACCCCCTTCTTTGTGAAAAATCGTCCGCAACGCTGCACGGGGCGGGGCGAAAAGATGACCCCGATCGAGCTTCCGCTCTCGGGACTGTGGTTGCTGTTGGTCAAGCCCGAGGTAGCCATCTCCACGCGTGAGGCCTATGCCGGTGTCAGTCCGGCCGTAAAAACTCCTGCCCTTGCAGAGCGTCTGCTGCGACCCGTCGAGGAGTGGCAGGGGAGCGTGGTCAACGATTTTGAGCCGTCGCTCTTTGCCACCCATCCCCTTTTGGCTCAAATCAAGGAGGAGCTCCTGCGGATGGGGGCGCTCTATGCTGCCATGTCGGGTAGTGGTTCCACGCTCTTCGGCCTCTTTTCAAAGGAGCCCGAGGTGGGTGGCCGCTTTGTCGATTGTTTTTGGCATAAGGAGCAGATGGAATAGGAACAGAGCCGGAGCTTGTCGGGTTCTTTGAGTAAAAAATAAGAAGCTGTCTAACAAGGTGATTTCTGCGTTATGCTTGCCCTCAAATGCTCATTTACGCTTAAGTAAACTCCGCTTTTTCGGGCTTCGCAAGCCTTGAAATCCCGCTTGTTATACAACTTCTGGTACAAAAGGAGAGCCTGTCTAAAAACTTGTTAGACAGGCTTTTCGATTTTGAATTTTGAATTTTGAATTGTGCGAAGCACTTAAATCTTCTCCACGCGGCGCACATGGCGGCCACCCTCAAAGGGGGTGTTTAAGAAACAGTCGAGCATCTCTACGGCCTCGTCGTTGGTGATAAAGCGGGCGGGCAGAACCACGACATTGGCGTTGTTGTGCTGGCGCGTAAGAGCTGCTATCTCCTTGAGCCACACCAGTCCGGCACGTACCTTGGCATGCTTGTTCAGGGTCATGGCCATCCCCTCGCCCGAACCGCAGAGCCCGAGGCCCCACTCCACATCGCCGTTGTCGATCGCCTCGCCGAGTTGGTGGGCAAAGTCGGGGTAGTCGACACTCTCCTCGGAGTGGGTGCCGAAGTCGATCACCTCCCACCCTTTGGCGGCCAAATAACCCACTAAAAACTCCTTCATTTCATATCCTGCATGGTCGCAGGCAACACCGATTTTTTGCATTGTCTTAGGTTTTTGATTTTCACAAAGGTAGTAAAAAAAGCGATATGCGCCTACGTTTGGAGCAATATATTTTTCCTGCCCTCCGTTTGTTTGGAGAAAGGGTGTGTGGCAGGGTGTGACGATTTTGCTCTCAAGGTTTTGTATTTTCAGGAAAAATGCCTATCTTGCACCCCTAAAGTGTGCCCTTATGATCCAACGGTCGAGTCGGCTCGGCGCGGGGGCGGGGCAAATTGTTAAGGAGGGACAATAAAGAGACGAGGAAGCATATAAACCTAATACAAACAATTCTAATTAATTCGATGAAAAAATTTTTGCATTTTTTCCTGTTTTCGGCCATGCTCTTTTCGGCCGCAGGATTTGTAGCGTGCGGTGATGACAGCACGGAGGGCGACAACGACAACCCCAAGCCCGTAACGGAGACCACCTTCGAGATTGTCTCGGTGGAAGCCGATTATCTGGAGGCTGCCGTTACCCTCAAGAGTAGCGGTTGCACGGAGTATGCCTATGAGGTGAAGCCCAAGAGCGATGCCACTTCGGCTCCCACGGTAACCGTGCTCTTTGCCACGGCCGAGGGTGAGGGCCGCACGGCTGCGCTGCAGGATGGTACGACGACCCTCGTGTTGGATACCCCGGCTCTCAGCCCCTCCACGCAGTATGTGGTCTATGTGGCGGCCAAAACGACGACGGGTGGTTTCTACAAGCAGGTGCTCAGCGCCGAGTTTGAGACCAAGTCGCTGGATAATACCACGGAGGGTCTGAACTACATCGGCTCGATGTACGACGGCTATGCCCTCTATGTGGATATGCCCCAGTCGGTGAAGGATGCCGGTAATGCACTGCGTTGGACCTCTGTGGATGTCTTTACCTACTATACCCATACGATTCAGGCGGCTCGTCCGGACTCCTTTGCGCTGCTGACCAACGGTAACAACAAGTTCCTCTACGATGATGCCATGCTCGTACTCGACGACTATAACGCCTATGAGCGTGATGCGAATGGCAATATCATCTACTACGAGAACGACTTGGGTGAGTTGGAGGCCGGTCAGATCTACGACGAGATCGTTCCCGGTCAGCTCAGCTATTTCATCATCGGTGAGTTCTCTTGGGCTGAGGCCGGAGAGGTATTCGGCTGGGGTGCCGGCTACCATATCCCCCTCTTTGATGACTATGCTTGGCAGATGGCCGACTATCCCACGGATGCCGCTTCGCAGAAGAATTTCTGGTCGGGCTATTACGATCGCCAGATCTTCGAGGCCAAGAAGCCGCAGCCCATGGAGCAGTCGGTGCAGTTGGTTGTCGATAACGAGATGGCCAACAACGCCCGTATCACCATCACGCCCGACGAGGGTGTGCAAGTCTACTGCTACTGGGTGATTCCCAACACCATCTACCTGCAGGTATCCGATATTCTGGATGCCGATAAGGATGGCAATGTAGAGGAGGATTTCCAGTGGTTTGTAACCTCCTATGCAGCTCTCTGGGAGGGTGCCAAGCAGTCGCCCGATGAGAATAACGATGGTAAGCCCGATGCCGTGCAGTTCCAGCTGGCCGACGGCTACTACGAGGATGCCGCTCCCACGCCGGGTGTCCCCTACCACATCTTCTGTACGGCAATTGCCGATAACGGTGCCAAGCAGAGCTTCTTGCACGAGACGATCGTGCTGCCCGACTATACGCTCGACGCTCCCGAGGTGGTGGTAACCCCCGTTCCCGAGAAGACGACCGAGACGACCGTATGCTTCAACGTGAAGGTTACCAACGGTGTGGGCTACATCGCCAAGTACTTCTGCGACAGCGAGGCGAACTGGAGCGACGCTACGGGTCAGGGTTACACGGTGGATAACCTGCTCTATAGCTATGGTGCTTACTTTACGCCCGAGGATGTAGCGCTGATGAACAGCTCCGAGGGCTACGACGTAGTGATTGGTGAGGGTGCTCCCTTCGCCTTTGATGAGTTGGCCCGCATTGCGGTACAGGTGGAGAACTTGGAGGGACGCAAGAGCGAGGTTGTTCTCGCCGAGGTGCGCACCAAACCCGAACCTGCGAAGGAGCCCGTGGATCCCACCTACATCTCGCGCCTGGTGGGCGACTGGACGATCAGTGCCCAGGTACTCGTTTCTGAGGGCGAGTCGGGCGGTTGGGTTGCCCAGGCCGAGCCGGTTGTGTCGACCGTAACGATTATGGATCAGATCGCCTACTCGGAGGAGCTCTTCGAGGAGTATGTCCGCGGCATGATGAGCGTACAGCAGGAGCAACAGCGTGGCTACTGGGAGGAGTATAAGGCTGAGGCCGACCGTATCAACCGGAACCTCAAGAATCAGAACCGTCTGCTCTGCTTGGGCTTCGATCTCTTCCACGCCGACAACACCTTCAAGCAGGCCCTTGCACCCGCTTCGCCTTGGGATCTCTTCACCTCGAAGATCTATAGCGCAAGCGAAACGGTCGACTGCTTCTACGACTTCGGCCCGAAGTGGTATATCGACGTAAATCCCGATGGAACGATGTACATGCCTTTGAACATCAATATCTTCGGTACGCTTACGGGCTGGTTCGACGACTACGACTACTTCATGATGGGTTGGAATCCCGAGAACAACTACTACCTCTATATGGATATGGACACGGCGGGCTATGCCAAGTTCCCCGTTACGATCTCGGAGGATGGTAACACCCTTACGATCGAGCCTATTGTCTACAACGGCAATACCTACTATCCGACCCCCGTTATCAACTACTACGGTAACATTCAGTCGGAGTCGATCGTGGGTTCGGCAATCACCCTTACGCGTAACAACGGTGGTGCTGCCGCTCTGCTGAGCACGCCCACCTCGTCGCAGGGTAAGTTGGTATCTGTTCAGGGTGTAGGTGAGCCGCTGCCCGATCTCGATGCCCAGCATGTCTACTCGCGTAGCCGCCTGCCCAAGGAGCTGAAGCCCTTGCAGAAGCCCTACACGACGCAGGTGAAGATCAACATCCCGACCTCGATGGAGCAGATCATTGAGAATGCCCGTCGTCGCTCGTTCTAATCATCTTATTGGGTTGGTGAGGTGCCTTGCGGGGTGCTTCACCAACCTTTTTATCAACCTTTCGGACTTTTAACTAAAACATCAGAAGATTATGAAGAGACTTGTAACTTTGCTCTGCGCCCTCTTTGCCATCTGCTCGGTATCGGCACAGCAACTGCCCGATGTGCAGGTGGAGACGGCCGATGGACGCATGGTCTCGATCCGCGAATACGCAGGAGAGAAACCGCTGATCATCTCCTATTGGCAGATCACCTGCAAGAGCTGTATTCAGGAGCTCAATGCCCTGAACGACCAGATGGAGGAGTGGCTCGAGGAGGGTGACTTCGCGGTGATTGCCATCTCGAAGGACGACGTACGCCTCAAGGCTACGGCCAAGGCCAAGGCGCGCTCGATGGGCTGGAATTTTGTCTGCCTCTATGATGCCAACCAGGAGCTCTCGCGTGCCATGAACGTATCGCTTACCCCCCATACCTTTGTGGTGGATCGGGTGGGGAATATCGTCTCGTCGCACACCTCCTACCTTCCCGGTAGTGAGATCGAGCTCTTCGAGCAGGTTATCGAACTCGCCAAATAGATAGCACCATGAAGCGACTTCTACTCCTTTTATTGGGCGTGGCCGCCATTGGTTCGGCCTCGGCTCAGATTCAGCTCGGGAAGGATGGCAAGGGGGGCCAGTTGGCCGCCTCGTTCGAGACCAACTCGGTCTACTATGTCGACGACAGTAAGTTGGGTGATGCCGTTAACCACTGGGGCTCGAACAGCTACCTGAAACTGGACTACACCTGGGATCGCCTCTCGATAGGGGCCCAGGGCGATTTCTTCCTGCCCGCTCTGCAGGGCTATGAGATCGGCCAGTACCACAAGCGCGACCACGAGCACCTCTTCCTGCTCGGTTCGGCCTATGTGCAGTGGCAGGATCGCAACTGGGGCGTACGACTCGGCAGCATCTACGATCAGCTCGGTAACGGCCTGATCTTCCGTGCTTATGAGGATCGCCAGTTGGGTATCAACTCGGCGGTGATGGGTGCCCAGGCGCGCGCCAACATCGGCCGCTACCTCGCCGTGCGTGCCTTCACGGGCCGCCAGCGCCTCTACGACTACTATGCCGACCACTCCTGGCTGACGGGTGCCGATTTGAGCCTCTCGCTCTCCGAGATCTTCGGATCGGATCGCTTCAACCTCTCGATCGAGGGTAGCTACCTGAACCGCAACCAGAACCTCGGCCTCGATCCCGTGATGTTCAACTTCGAGGAGAAGGGGATGACCGATCGTAACGTACACCTCTACTCGGGTCGTTTGAACCTGGATGTCAACACCTTCTACCTGCGTGCCGAGTATGCCGGCAAGACCAAGGACTACTATGCGGGTGCCTCGGAGGCTGTGGACGGCTATGCCGCCTTCCTGGAGACGGGCTTCAGCTACAAGGGTTTCAGCTTCTCGGGTCAGGCCCGTCTGCTCGACCACATGGGCACCAACCTTTCACTCTATGGCGCCGGTACGTGCAACACGCTCAACTACCTGCCCGCCCTGACGCGCCAGTATACCTACATGCTGGCCAATCTGGAGCCCCATCAGGTGAATGTGGATGGTGAGATTGCCGGTCAGGTGGATCTCTACTACACGCTGCGCAGCAAGACCAATCGTCAGCGCTACTGGAATTTCCATGCCAACTACTCGACCGCCTACACTGCCCATAGCTATCAGAGCCCTGATGGCGATCACGAGCTTTTGTGGCGCGACCTGAATATCGACGTTGAGCGCCAGTGGAACAAGCAGTGGAAGACCTCGTTCCTCTACTCGTTCCAGGAGCGTAACCCCTACAAGGGGGCCCAGCACCGCACCTATGTAGCCAATATCTTCGTGGCCGATGTTACCTATAAGATCAACCGCAAGCACTCGTTGCGTTGGGAGGTGCAGTACCTCCTCTCGGATGAGTATGAGGGCGACTGGGTAGCCGGCTTGATCGAGTATAACTTTGCCCCCCACTGGAGCGTATTCTTCCAGGATATGTACAACCTCCAGCGTGTGGAGAACGAGTATAACTCGACCCTCGACAAGATCAACTATTACAGCGGCGGTTTCAGCTACTCTTACAAGCGTACGCGTGTGCAGCTCAGCTATGGCCGCAACCGCGCCGGTTATATCTGCTCGGGCGGTGTCTGCCGCTACATGCCTGCCTACACGGGTGCCAACCTGCTCTTTACCACTTCGTTCTAACCCTTTAATGTCAAGATGTTATGAAAAATTGGAAATATCTTCTTTCGGCTCTCCTCATCCTGGGGATCATGACCTCCTGCCTGAAGGGTGATGGTTGGGAGCCCTATGTTCCGCAGGAGCCGCAGTCGCCGGTATTGACCGATGACCTGCAGGTGCACCTCTCGGCCACGGTGATTCGTGCCGACGGTGAGGACTACGCTACCGTTACGGTCTATAAAAACAAGAAGGTGGTGAAGAGGGATTTGGCTTTCTACACCTATCCGGACAACCAGCCCATCGAGTTCCCCGGAGGTCGCTATACGGCAACCGAGCCCGGCGAGCTGACCTTCTGGGTGGCCTACGAGACGGAGAATACGCGCAAGACCCCCACGACGATTACGGCTGTCAACTTCGAGATCCCCGATCGCATTGA
The DNA here is from genome assembly GCA_964600455.1 of uncultured Alistipes sp. Lineage (GTDB taxonomy): Bacteria > Bacteroidota > Bacteroidia > Bacteroidales > Rikenellaceae > Alistipes. The sequence goes on from CAZRJU010000010.1 coordinate 12,657, forward strand.
GGATCCTCAGCCCACTTCGACCGACTTCGCCAAGAAGGTGCTGGCCCTGAAATTTACGGGTACCAACTGCGGTTACTGCCCCTTCATGACCAACCTGGTCTATGAGCTGACCCAGGAGGAGTTCTATGCCGAGAATGTTGTGCTGGCCGACTGCCACTCCTACAATAGCACCGACCCCGCCTACCTCACTTCGCCCCGTTTAGAGCAGGGATTCCCCGTATCGGGCTATCCGACGATGGTGGTGGATATGAAGTACTACACCTCGGATTACAACAGCCTCTCGACGTTGCAATACTGCGTCGATTCGGCCTATGGCGAGGGTCGTGCTCCGGTCGGTATCTCGGTCAACTCCGCTTTGATCGGTTCGCAGGTGGTGGCTCACGTTGCGGTTAAGGCGGCCGAGAGTAACGAGTACCGTGTGGGTGCCTTCCTCCTGGAGAATGGCATCTATGGCCGCCAGACCAACAACTTGAAGCAGAATCAGCTTATCGAGGAGATCGACTACAACACCCACAACCACGCGATCCGTGTAGCCGATTGCCAGATCTCGCGTAGCGACTTTACCTTCCGTGGCCATGAGTTGGGTCGCCTCGAGGCCGGTGCACAGGCCGACTATGTCTTTACGCTCGATTTGAACGAGGGATGGGTACGCGAGAACTGCTACTTAGTATTCTTCGTTACGAAGCTCGATGGCAGCTCCTTCTCGATTGCCAATGTGATTGAGACGGAAGGGTTGGAGGTGCAGGTGCCTTTCGCCTACAACTAATTTTTTGATTTTATAGGGCAACTTTACCCTCGCAGTCGTAGGGCTCGAATGGGACGTACTTTAGGTACTACCCATCCGAGCCCTCCTCTTTTGAGCGCAAATTTGCTCCTCTAAAATGCAAAAAAATGGGGGTGTACCGCGGGGTCCGATGGACTGGGAATACCGGGAATACTATGAATGTCGGGAGGCCCACAATGAAATTCAAAATGCAAAATTCAAAATGAAGTTTTTGCTTTCGGGTAATGCGCTCCGGGTAATTCCGGAATTCCCAGGGCTCTTAGAACTCCCGGTCTACCCCCCCCGTTAATACGCTCTCCGGGTATCCCGGCTTTTCCGCGCTAACGCCTCCCCGTGGGTGGTTTCGGTGGGTTTAGGCCGAGGGGTTCTCTTCCTCCAATTCGGCCGTGTCGAGTACCCCCTGCGGGAGGCTCTTTTTGATCTTGACGTGCAGGCCCGCCATGCGGTTACCCAGGCGGATCAGGTTGTTATTACCCGTCGTGAAACGCTTGTAGGCCTCATCGTAGGCCCCTTGTGCGGCCTTGATCCCCTTCTCCACCCCTTGAAGTGCCTCGGTGAAGGAGACCAACTGATCGTAGATGCGCGAGCCGCAGTCGGCAATATCGCGCGTATTGCGCTCTAAGTCGCTACGTTGCCAGAGGTTGTCGACCAACTTAAGGAGGGCAAAGAGGTTGGTGGGCGAGGAGATGATCACCTTGCGGCGGTAGGCATCGGCCCAGATCTCGCTATCGGCCTGCATGGCAGCCAGGAAGGCCGACTCGTTGGGGATGAAGAGGATCACAAAGTCGGGCGAACAGCTCATCAGCTCCTGATAGCGCTTTGAGGCGAGCTCCAAAACGTGTTTGCGTACCGAGTCGACATGCGCCTTAAGGGCGGTCGTCTGTTCGGGACCGGTCTCGGCTGCCGTGTAGTTGGTGTAGGCCGTCAGTGAGGTCTTCGAGTCGATCACGATCTGCTTCTTGTCGGGCAGGTTGAGGATCACGTCGGGCCGCACAAGCTCCCCGGCTTCATTCTTCAGCGTGTCCTGCGTGAAGTAGTGTACCCCCTTGACCAAATGCGACGAGGAGAGAATCGTGTCGAGAATCATCTCCCCGAAGTCGCCCTGTACCTTCGATTCCCCCTTCAGCGCACGGGTGAGGTTGGTTGTCTCGGCCGTGATGCGCTGGTTGAGCTCCATGAGGTGCTTGAGTTCGTTTTTGAGGGCTCCGTGCTGCTCGGCCTCCGTGGCATAGATCTTTTCTACACGCTCACGGAAGTCGGTGATATTCTGCCGAAAAGGCTTCAGGAGGCTATCCATCGACTCGCGGCTCGCCTCGTTGAAACGCTTGGAGTGCTCGCTCAACAGATCGCCCGCTAAGCTCTTGAACTGCAGCCGCATTGCCTCTTCGCGTTTGGCGAGATCCTCCTCGCTCAGCCGATAACGCTCCTCGCTCTCACTCAGCCGCTTCTCGGTAGCCTCTAAGGTGGCTTGCAGGGCCGCCCGCTCGGCAATCAGACCGCGCAACTGCTCCTCGTTGGTCGAGAGCGCAGCCGCCAATTCCGCGTTACGCTCACGGGCCACTTCGGCCTCCATCCGGCTGCGACTTAACGCCTCCTGTAGCGCCGAGGCCTCCAGCTTCAGGGCTTTTGCTCCGCGCAGACTTCTTTGCCAAAGCCATGCCATCACTCCGGCCCCTCCGGCCAACAGTGTCAACGCAATCCATCCATACATACCTATCATCGGCTCCATCTTTAATCTCGTGTTTCGGTTTTCTTCACAAAGTTACAAAACAAATCAAAACAGACAATCCGTGCAGCCGTTTTATTCTAAAATTGCTTGATAAATTGTTTTTTGAGAAAAAGTTGATTAACTTTGTAAGGCTATCTAAGGGGTAGTAATGATATTTTAGTGAAAGTGTTTCGCTAACCTTGTTCAGAAATCTGGAAAATTTCAAGCATTCAAGGTAGGCTTACATTCATTACCTGTTATCGGGTTCTACTTGGTGTAATTGCTCATTTGCTCCATGCCCGGTGCTGGTGTGGAGTATGTTTATTTGAATGCGGGTATTCCAGAACCTCTGAGCGGATAAACGAACGGCTCCACACTTTCTTTGTTTTATAGCGCATTAGGAGCTCGCGCAAATAAAAAACACGGAGAAAATGAAGAAATTTTTGTGTGTAGTAGCTTTGCTGCTGGGAATCTGTAGCCTTTCGGCTCAAGAGGTTGAACACCTCAAATTCAAAGGGGTGCCAATCGATGGGACATTGGAGGAGTTTGTTGAAAGACTGGAGGACGTGGGCTTTGCTCGAATTACAGTTTCAGAAGGTGTTGGCCTCTTATCGGGATCCTTTGCAGGAAAACACGGATGTCTATTGGTAACAAGTTTACTGAAAGATAGAAATTTGATACACGGTGTTACGGTCTTGTTTCCGGAGAAAGAGACTTGGAGTTCACTGCTTTTTGAATACGATGAGCTTAAATTGATGCTGACTCAGAAGTATGGAGACCCTGTGGCTGTAGAAGAATATTTTAATGATGATTATGTCGCAAGGGAAGAGACTTCAGATTTCTTAAAATTACATGCTCTGCGTGAGGGTGAATGTTCTTATAGGGCTAAATTTGAAGTTCCGCAAGGGATAATCGGACTGACCTTGAGCCATGTTGAAATAGTAGGTTATTGCGTGGCTCTCTCTTATTTGGATGGAGAGAACTCGGCATTAGCACTATCTTCAGCCATAGATGATTTGTAAAACAATAAAATAGAATGCTATGAAAAAGATTGTTTATCTGTTCGCTCTTATTCTTTTTGTTGGATGTGTAGCTCCAACGAGTACCCCAACTTCTTTAGAAGAGGATATTTTTCGGCTTTATCCCTCTGAAAATATTTGGACATTCTTAAAACTCAACACGGCAACAGGTGAGATATGGCAGGTGCATTTTTCTGTTCAGGAAGGAGGCCGTGACGAGTTACTTTTAAATGGTATATCATTGGTTGAAGGTGAGGAATTTGTCGCAGGGCGTTTTGAACTCTATCCAACGGATAATATCTACAACTTTATCCTACTCGATCAACATGATGGCAGAACGTGGCAGGTGCAATGGTCGTATAACGAGGAGAGTAGAGGTATAATTCCTATTTCGGCTTTATTGTGATAGAGAGAGTTCTGCGGTAACCAGAAAATAACGTGCTTACATAGCTCTTGCTTGACAAGAAAGGAAACCTTAGGTCGTTGATTTATTTTGACGACTTAAGGTTTTTTGTGCGTGTATGTTGAGTCAAAGTGTAATACCCAATAATTTTTTATTGGGTGTGAAGGTTTGTATATGGTGTTAGGTTTAATTTGTGAGGTCTGCTCACAGCCTTTGGCTGTGTTTATAATGGCTGCCCCATTCCCTAAATCCCCCGCCTCGGGCAGAGGACTTTAGCGCTCCTAAAGGCCGAAAGAGGTATTTTACACGCAGCGCAAAATAACATATAATTGATAATTTCTGAATTATTGCCTATCTTTGTCCTATTAAAAAATGCGAACCCTTAAACCTTCCATAAAATGACACGAATTGTCTCCCCTTCGATGCTCTCGGCCGATTTCGGCAATTTGGAGCGCGATACCCGTATGATTGACCGCAGCGAGGCCCAATGGGTCCATATTGATGTGATGGATGGGGTCTTTGTCCCCAACATCTCGTTTGGATTTCCGGTGTTGGCTCCCATTGTTAAGGCGACAAACAAGGTGATCGACACCCACCTGATGATCACCGAGCCGGAGAAGTATGTCGAGCGCTTTGTGAAGGCGGGATCGCACTATGTAACCTTCCATATCGAGGCTACCGAGCGGGTGCAGGAGTGCATCGATCTGATCCACCGTGCCGGAGCTAAGGCCGGTATCTCGATCAAGCCCAAGACCCCCGTGGAGGTGCTGCGCGAGTGGTTGCCCCGGGTGGAGTTGGTTTTGGTGATGTCGGTCGAACCGGGCTTTGGCGGGCAATCCTTCATCGAAGGATCGACCCAAAAGGTGGCTGAGCTTCGTAAGTTGATCTTGGAGACGGGTTCGCAGGCGCTGATCGAGGTCGATGGCGGCATCTCGTCGAAGAATGCACGCGAGCTCTATGAGGCGGGTGCCGATGCCTTGGTGGCCGGCAGTGCCGTCTTCAAGGCCCCCTCGCCCGAGGAGGAGATCATCCGTATTTTGAACGCATAAAAACAACGAAACATTGATATCGCTCGATAGTCTTACGGTCAGTTACGGGGGGTGGACCCTCTTTGACAACATCTCCTTTTTGATCAACCCCAAGGATCGTGTAGGTCTGGTGGGGAAGAACGGGGCGGGAAAGACCACCCTGTTGCGTTTGATCGTGGGGGAGCAGCAGCCCACCTCGGGGGTGGTTACCAAGAGCGCCGATTGCACGATCGGTTACCTGCCCCAGCAGATGCGGGTGGCCGATACGACCACCCTCAGGGAGGAGACGGCCAAGGCTTTTGAGGAGGTCTTGCGTTTGGAGGCCGAGATCGAGCGACTGACCCGGGAGATCGGCGAGCGCACGGACTATGAGTCGGAGGCCTATGAGGGGCTGCTTCACCGCCTTAACGAGGCCAACGACCGCTACCACATCCTCGGAGGTGAGACACGCGATGCCGATATCGAAAAGACCCTTTTGGGCTTGGGCTTCAAGCGTGAGGATTTCGAGCGGGCCACGAGCGAGTTCTCGGGCGGTTGGCGCATGCGTATCGAACTGGCCAAACTGCTCTTAAGACGCCCCTCGATCTTCCTTTTGGACGAGCCCACCAATCACCTCGACATCGAGTCGATTCAGTGGCTGGAGGAGTATCTGCGTAACTACAACGGAGCGGTGCTCCTGATCTCGCACGATAGGGCCTTCCTGGATAATGTTACAACGCGCACGGTGGAGCTCTCGCTCGGTAAGATCTACGACTACAAGGTGCCCTACTCGAAGTTTGTGGTGCTCCGCCGCGAGCGCCGCGAACAGCAACTTGCAGCCTATGAGAACCAACAGCGTATGATCGAAAAGACCGAGGAGTTTATCGAGAAGTTTCGTTATAAGCCCACCAAGTCCAATCAGGTGCAGTCGCGTATTAAGCAGCTCGAAAAACTCGATCGCATCGAGGTCGAGGAGGAGGATCTGGCCACCCTGAATATCAAATTCCCGCCGGCACCCCGCTCGGGTCAGATCGTGGCCGAGATCAAGGAGGTGGGGATGTCGTTTGGCCGTAAGCATGTCTTTAGCGGGGCCGAGTTTACGATCGGCAAGGGCGATAAGATCGCCCTGGTGGGACGTAATGGTGAGGGTAAGACCACGCTTGCCCGCCTCTTGATCGGACAACTTACGCCAACCGAGGGGTCGATCCGCCTCGGAGCCAACGTCAATATCGGCTACTATGCCCAGAATCAGGAGGATCTGATGAATGGCGAGATCACGGTCTACGACACCCTCGACAAGGTGGCCGTGGGCGATATTCGTACCCGCCTAAGGGATATTCTCGGTGCATTTCTCTTCCGTGGGGAGGATGTGGATAAGAAGGTGAAGGTGCTTTCGGGTGGTGAGCGTTCGCGCCTGGCCCTGGCCTCGCTGATGCTCGAACCCCACAACCTCTTGGTACTCGATGAGCCGACCAACCACATGGATATGCGCTCGAAGGATATTCTCAAGAGTGCCATCCTGAAGTACGACGGTACGGTGGTGGTTGTTTCGCACGACCGCGAGTTTCTGGATGGCATGGTTGATAAGGTCTACGAATTCCGAGATGGCGGCGTGAGGGAGTATCTTGGAGGCATCTACTACTTCCTCGAGAAACGCAAATTGGAGTCGCTCAGGGAGGTGGAGCGCAAGGAGGTGGTGCAGAGTTCGGCCCCCAAGGAGAGCTCTTCGGGAAAACTCTCCTACGAGCAGCGCAAGGAGCAGGAGAAACTGGTGCGCAAACTTAAAAAAGCGATCGAGGCGATCGAGAACGAACTATCAGAGGTGGAGCAGCAACTGGCTGCCTGGGATGAGAAACTGGCCACGGCAACCGACTATGTGGAGGCCGATTATGCCGCCTACAACGCCCTCAAAGCGCAAGTCGACCACCTGATGCATGAGTGGGAGATGCGCAATTATGAATTGGAATTAACCGAGCAGCAATAGTTTAAGGAAGATGGATAAAAACCTTGTTTTTGGTATTCGACCCGTGGCCGAGGCTATCGAGTCGCACAAGCAGATCGAGAAACTCTACATGCGCAAGGGGGCCGAGGGGCCACTTATGCAGGAGTTGAAAGATCTTTGTATGCGCCACCGTCTGCGCTGGCAGGAGGTGCCTGTGGAGAAACTCAACCGCCTCACACGCGGCAACCATCAGGGCGTAGTGGCCCAGATCGCAGCGATCGAGTATGTCGAGTTGCAGGATATTCTGGAGCGCGTGCCCGAGGATGAAACTCCCTTGATAGTGCTCTTTGACGGGGTTACCGACGTGAGGAACTTCGGGGCCATCGCCCGCTCGGCCGAGTGTGCCGGCACCCACGGCTTGATCACCCCCTTGAAGAACTCTGCTCCGGTTAATGCTGAGGCCATTCGTTCGTCGGCGGGTGCCCTTACAACCATTCCGGTCTGCCGTGTGGGCTCGATTCGCAACACGGTAAAGCAGCTCCAAATGGAGGGCTTTCAGATTGTGGCCGCTACCGAGAAGAGCCGAAAACTGCTCTATGATGCCGATTTCAAGCGCCCCACGGTGATCATCATGGGATCGGAGGATACGGGTATCTCGAAGGAGGTGCTAAAACTCTGCGACGAGCAACTGGCCATCCCCCTGATCGGCCATATCGAGTCGCTCAATGTTTCGGCTGCGGCCGCCGTAATGCTCTTTGAGGTGGTGCGTCAGCGCATCGAGCAGTAGCGAAGGGATGGCCGAGGAGCGCTTTATACACCCGCTGTTGGGGCCGATAACGCTTGCCCAAAGCAGTCGCTGCCGTCGTTTGGGTCTTTTGGTTAAGCCTTCGGGTGAGCTGCGCCTCTCCTATCCGGTGGGGGTAGCCCGCTCGAGGGCTTTGGCCTTCTTGGAGGAGCGTATTGCGTGGGTTGAGGCGGCCCGTGAGCGCATGGCTCAACGGCGGGCCGAGAATCCTCCCCGGAGCTATACGCCGGAGCAGATAGGGACTTTACGCCGGGCGGCCCGCGAGGAGTTGCCTCGCCGTGTGGAGGAGTTGTCCCGACACTTTGGCTTTCGCTATGGACGCATAACGATCCGTGCAGCCCGTACGAAGTGGGGGTGTTGCACCTCGCGCAACAACCTCTCGTTGAGCCTCTTTCTGATGACCCTGCCGGAACATCTGCGCGATTTCGTGCTGCTTCACGAACTCTGCCATACGGTTTATCACGACCACTCTCCGCACTTTCATGCCCTCTTGGATCGCTGTTTGGGTGGGCGCGAACGAGCACTTCGCCGTGAATTGAAAAACTATGCCTTGCAATGATTGAATTTCGTCTTAGCCGCGCGGAGGAGCTTCCGCGAATCATGGAACTGGTAGCTCACGCTCAGGCCTGGTTCAAGGCCGAGGGGATCGACCAGTGGCAGGATGGTTACCCCACGGAGGCGATCTTCGAGGCCGATCGTAGGTCGGGTAACAGCTATGTCGGGGTGGAGAATGGGCAGATCATCCTGGCGGCTACGCTCTGCTTCGATGGAGAGCCCACCTATGCCACCATCTATGACGGCTGTTGGCCCAATGAGGCCCCCTATGCCGTGGTACACCGCCTGGTCGTTGACCCCGCCCGTAAGGGGGAAGGGGTTGCCGGCCGCTTGCTCGATGAACTCTATCGCCTCTGTCGATTGCGGGGTATTGCCGATGTTCGGATTGATACCCACCGCCATAACCGCCCCATGCAGCGCCTGCTTGAGCGCCACGGCTTTCGCCACTGCGGCCGCATCCGTCTGGAGAGCGGAGCCGACCGCGAGGCCTATCATCTTCGGATTTTTTAGAAGGTCATCTTCACCCCCATCACACCGCCAATCCCCTGCAAGGGGTAGTTGGCCCACTCATAGAGGCGGGCATTGCCCAGATTCTGTCCCTCGAGATAGAGACTGACACTCTTCGAGAGCCGCCAATCGAACCAACAACGCAGGTCGACTGTCGCAGGAAGGTGGTAGAGCGTGTAGGTAGGGCCGAGCGAGGGGTGCATCCTTACATTGGTCCAGTTGCGTACACTCTCCAAATGGGCCGATGCTCCCACCTTGAAACGGCGACAAGCATACTCGATCTTGAACTTCGACTCTAAGGCAGGAACTCCTCCCCCGAGCTTTGCATCCGGGGCAATCCAAGCCAAAAACTCATAGTGTGAAGCAGTGGCATTCCACTCGAGCAGCAGACCGCTTGTAGGCCTCCACCCGAGTTCTACCCCCACCGAGGCATGGTTGCGGCGCCCCTGCTTCACCCCAAACTGTAGGAAGTTCTCCTCGCCCTCTTCGGGGAAGTTCATGCCATACCAGTAGCGGGCATTCTCGCTCCATTGCAGGGCCAGGGTAAGGCGGTAGCGGAACTTGCCACTTACCTCGCCGGCGGCACCTGCCCGCAGGTTGTAATTCACCGTATTCTTCTCTAACGAAAGGCCGCTTTGCAGGTAGGGATTCTCCAACGAGAGCGAACGGAAGTCGTTGTAGGCTACATCGCCATCCACCTCCACAAAGGGGACAAAGGCTCCATCGCCCAGGTTGAAATGTAGATGGGCATAGGGGAGCAGGTAGTTGTAACCCTTGCTCGATTGTCGGGCCGTGATCGAGGAGTGGATGAAGTCGGCCCCTACCTCGGCCTCCATCGAGGGAGAGGCAAAGCTATAGCGCAAACCGCCTCCATAATTCAGGTTGTCGTAGTGGCTCAGCGAAGCTGCGCCCCACATGCCGTCGAAGCGTAGACGGAAGCCCAAGTGGTGCTTGCCCCAGCGGAAACGGATCTTTCCCGAGGCACTGCCATCCACCTGATTCATCTCGCGGGGGGTGGGCATCTCGGAGTTGTCGTAGAGATAGCGGCCATGGGCCCGCACCTCGAAGTTGACCTTCCGGTCGTTCTCGATGTCGGTGCCGATCTTTAGATCGAGCCCCGTCTCTCCAAAGTTGATGCGGCTCCCCACCAGGTAGTGCTCCGTGGATGAGCCACTGCCATAGCGGTGGTGGAGGCGGTTGTCGTAGTAGATCTCGCCCTCGAGGATCTGTCGCCCGAGGTAGCGGCCCGCCGCAATGCCGATACGGTTCTGCATCTCCAAAGCCTTCTCGCGCAGATCGGCATCGCTTGGGCGCTTGTCGTACTGCCCGGCATGGTTCAGGTAGAGGAGCGCATAGCCGATGTCGGCATGTTGGGTCGAGAGATAGAAGTCGGCCTCACTCTGCCACGGATAGCCCACTCCGAGCTTCAGGTAGCAGGGCGTGGGGCGGTTGAACTCCCAGTAGGTAACCGTTGCAGGGCGGAAAGTCTGGGCCGTGTAGGAGCTGTTCAGGGCACGCGGCACGATGCGGTAGTCGATCTCGGGACGGATCTTTACCGTGTCGGTATGGTCGGGGGTGATCAGGGGCTTTTGGGCGGCGGCTACCTGTGGGATATAGCTCTTGGTAACCACAACCTCCTTGCCTACCTGCGCTTTGAGTAGCGCAGGAAGGAGCATAAGGAGCCCGATCAGCAGGGTGAGTTGCTTTTTCATTCGCTTGCGGTGTTCAGGTTTGCAATTCGTGCTTTAGCCTCTGCCACAATGCCGTCATCGGCGGGTGAGTAGCCGTCGACAACGCTCTGGTAGGTGGCGCGAGCCTGGAAGTGATCCTCCCTAAGCAGGTAGCTATCGCCCAACAGCAGGAACGACTTGGCCAACCAGTAGTTGTTGGGCGAAGGCATCTCCGAGAATTGGAAGACCAACTCCTCGGTGCGAGGCAGATCCTTCTTTAGGAAGTGGTGCTCGATGATGCGGTACATTGCTTCGGCACCTTCGGCCGAACGTGCCTCCTCGCGCAGTAGTTCGTAGAGCGTCAAGGCGCGGCTCTCGTCACCTCGCTTACGGTGGATCGTGGCGGCCTGATAGCGGGCTTTGCGTAGGGCCTTGACCGAAGCCTCCTCACGCCCCATTACCTCCTCGGCCATCTTGAGAACCTCCTCCTCGTGGCCTTGGCTGAGAATCGCCTCCACATAGCGATCAAGGGCGGCGGAGCGCTCTTCGCGTGTGGGGGCATAGTGGCTTAGGGCCAAGGCAGCCGAGGCACACTGCTCTTCGCGGCCGGGTTGGTTGCAGAGGTCGCAGAGGCGTTTGAGGGCGTCGATGCGGTAGGGGGTGTTGCCCTGGTCGCTCAAGTGGGCCAACGCCTCGATCTCGTGGGCCTCATCCCCCGAGGTGCGGTAGCAGATACTCAGGTAGTAGAGCGCATCGCTCAGGTAGGCCCCCTCGGGGAAGCTCTTGATGTAGCTGCGCAGTGAACGGGCGGCATCTTCGGTACGCTCCTCCAAGTAGAGCGAACGGGCTGCGGCAAAACTCAGGGAATCACGCTGCCTATCGCCAAGCGACGAGGCGATACCGGCCCGCTCGGCATAGGCAAAGTACCCCTCGATATCCCCCTCGGCCACGTAGAGTTCACGAATACCCTGCTGGGCTCCGCGGGCCTCGGCCGAAGAGGGAGCCTCTTCGATCACCCGTTCGTAATACTCCAACGCCTTGCGTCGGTTGCCGAGGTTGGCATGGGCCAGTCCCAGGTCGGCCAAGGCTGCCGTGTACCACGAAGACAGAGCTCACGCTCATGGCCGCAGCTCCCAGCATGGGGCTCAGCT